>CAZTAS010000048.1:0-32053 GCA_964611635.1 uncultured Thermodesulfobacteriota bacterium | reverse complement strand
TCCATGACACCGTAAGATCTTGGCCAATTCGTATAAAGGCAACTACAGGCCAAGTCTCATAATAGTTTCTTGCTTTGGAACCCCATCCTCAGACCAGCCACACTCTTGAAAGTATTCCCTGCGCATATTGTCGAAAGCGTTGCGGTCTACTTTGTGTCCTTTGGCTGGCCCATCCTGAAGTGGTTCAGTGAAAAACCTCTCGGGCAGGGAATCCTCTTTTATGCTAGAACCCTCCCGGAGGATAAACAGACGTTCCAGATTATTAACGCGATCTGAGCATTCTTTTAACATATCCCATGTAAAATCAATGCCAGTTGCTGCCGAAAGTCCCTCTGGAAGTGCCCAATGCACAGCGCCTGTAAGAAAGCCGCAGTATGTTGCGGAATCGACGAGGATCCTGGACTGAGCCAGGTTTCTTACGAGGCGACCTTTTTCTTTTGTCTCGAAAAATGTGCCTTCCCGAATTTCGTCTCTTAACGGGTATCCCTGGGAATGATGACACCCGCCCCGATTTGCGATACTAAAGACAAGGGCCATCCCGTTGGAGGAACGAGGCTCATACATTCCTAGCTCTAGACCCTTAACATGAGGTGCAAATCTTGATGCCCCCTGTCCGACTTTTTCAGAAAACAATCTCGTTCCCTCACCGAGTAGATAAGCGAATTCGCCCTTCCTCGACGCCATCATTTGAATTGCCTCTAAGCATTCTTTATCTTTGCCAAAAGCAAAGTCTCCCAGGCCGGTTTCCGAATGTGATATCATCCCACGCTCTGTGCATTCCATGACAAAGGCAAGCGTTGCTCCCGTCGAGATTGTATCAAGCCCCAAATCATTACAAAGAAAGTTTGCATGGATGATAGTTTTTGGGTTTGAAATTGCGCACATCCCACCGAAAGCTGCAACAGACTCATATTCCGGTCCTTGTGTCACAATTGGGCTGTCCCCCTTAATCCGATGATCGTGCGTACATCTTACTGGACAGTCAAAACAGGCCGCCGGATGCTTATTTACAGAAAATCGCGATAGCCCTTCAAGCCCTATAGCATCAATATGCTCGACAACGCTCTGTTGAAAATTCCGACAGGGGAAGAGACCAAATTTGTGGATCGTCTCAATGGCGCCGAGTGTTCCGAACTTTGGGAATGTTGGCCGAGGACCCGGCTTTTTCTTAATTTCATCTGATAACTTGCGCACTAGGGACTTCATATGATCAGGGTTACTGATAGGTGCTCTCCCCGACCCCTTAACAGCAATGGCCTTGAGGTTCTTTGAACCCATGACCGCACCTAGCCCTCCTCTTCCCGCAGCACGCTGGTCAAACATGATTCCCGCTATTCTTACCATTCGCTCTCCGGCTGGGCCTATGCATCCTATCTTAAATTTACTTCCGCACCGCTCACGGATTTTCTTCTGAGTTTCATAAGTCCCGAGCCCCCAGAGCTCTGAAGCATCTACTATCTGAACCTCGCCGTCCTGGATCGCTATCTGAACCGGCCTTTCGGACTGTCCCTTAACGACGATCACATCAAATCCTGTCGCCTTTAATTCGGCACTAAAATAGCCGCCTGAAAGTCCCATTGCGTAATAACTCAAAGGAGATTTCGTTGTGACTACACAACGGTTAGCTACGGGAAATCCGGTGCGAATTAGAGGCCCTGCCGAAAAGATAATAACGTTATCTGGATCGAAAGGCCGGGTTGCAGGTCCTACCGAATCGGAGAGAAGTTTGATGTTGAGCCCTCTTCCTCCAATGTATTTCTCCACCAACTCCCGACTGAGTTTCTTCTTTCGAACTTTCATTTCTGACAAATCAACGTCCGCAATCATACCGGTCCGGCCGAAGTAATCCATACTTTTTGCACTCATATGATATTGTCTCCATCGGCTGATGACATGGACAGGATCTCGTCTACGATTTGACTACTCAAACCCACATACTCTTTTGGATCGAGCATTTCGTCTAACTCTGATGGACTGAAATGCTCAATTATCTCTTGCTCTTCAAGCAAAGCCCTCTTGAATTCAATATGCTCCTCAAAGGCTCTAATAGAGATACGATAGACGATTTCATGGGCAGCCTGTCGGCCGATTTTTTCACCAAGTGCAAGCATGACACGTTCAGACAATATGAGCCCTTTCGTCGCTTTGAGGTTTCGTAACATATTCTCCTTCTTCACCTCAATGCTAAGAAACAGGCGTTTTGCTTGCTCCAATAGGCCACTCATCATAATTAGGGATTCAGGGATGGTTACCCACTCTATACCCATGAACTTGGCATCTCTTTCATGCTCTATCCACATCGATTCAAGAGTCGACAAAGCTGATCCCTGAATGAGTTTCGCCAGGGAAATGATCCCTTCGCATAGGCGTGGATTGCGCTTATGGGGCATTGTACTGCTTCCTATCTTACCAAAGCTGAATTGTTCCTCCACCTCCATAAACTCGGTTTTTTGAAGAATAAAAAGCTCATTGGCGATTCGACCGAAGGAATTAGCGATAAGGGCCAAAACACATCCTAGCTCTCCAACTCGATCTCTAGCAGCCTGCCATGATATGTCCGGAACTTGGAGACCCAATGCCTCCATTACCAATCTTTGAACATCGGGGCCTTTATCCCCAAATGAGGCAAAGGTTCCGACACCACCAGAGAGTTGTCCAACCAAGAGACGGGAGCTACAATCCTGTAAGCGCTCTATGTTCCTTCTGATCTCCCTTGCGCTTACTGCGAGCTTGAATCCAAAAGTAATAGGGAGCGCTTGCTGCCCGTGTGTTCTCCCTGCCATAAGGGTATCCTTATGGCGCCCAGCTAGGCTTAGTATTTGCTTTTCACATTTCTTAAGATCCCGGAGGATTATCCTAAGGGCGTCCTTAATCTGAAGGATAAATCCCGTATCAAGTATGTCCTGGCTCGTAGCTCCCCAGTGGAGGTATTTCCCCGCATCCCCTTCACACAAATCCTGAAGATTCCAGATTACCGGCACTATTACCTGACTCGTTTCCTGAATCATTTGGCCAAGCTTTGAAAAGTCCAGGAATTCCACCTTGCATTTCCGGCTGATCTCCTCCGCGGCCTCAGAAGGAATTAACCCCACTTTCGCTTCCGCTTGAGCTAATGCAGCTTCAACTTCCAACCATTTCGCTATTTGGTTTTCGTCATTGAATATGCCCCTCATCTCCTGTGTTCCATATTTATCCGCGAAAAGACTTGAGTCTATTATATGAGATGCCATAAAATTCTCCATTTTATGAGTTCAATTCTTGCTAAGGTAATTGGATTACGCTGAATTTTGTAATAGTCTAATTTCAACCCAGAGATGAATACAGGTCTAAATTGGGTAATCCCAAAAAACAAATGGGGCGGAAAGCAGAACGACTGCGAGAACAAAGATGGCGGCTGTACCTCGCATCATGGTTCTAGTAAGAACTTAACGCCTTGCCGGTTGATCATCGCGTCGAATGCCTGAATGCCGCGGCTTAAAGGAAGCACGTTAGTGATTAGGCGATTGAATGGCATTTCGTTGTCTGATAAGAGATTTATGACTTTTTCCCAAGTCTGGTCATCATAGGCATGGCTCCCTAGCAGGCCTTTTTTTTCGCGGACAAACTTGGTCAGTTCAATTTCTCCCTTCCCCTCGAATATCCCACATAGGACCATCTGTCCTCCCTCCCGGAGAGCCTCTAAACCCATAGGGACTACAGAAGAATTACCAGTTGCCTCAAAAACAATATCGGCCCCAGTTCCTTCCGTCATCTCTCTCGCCACCTGAAGAGGGAGTTCATGATGTATGTCTACAACCCGATCAGCTCCAAGGTCCGTGGCCATATCAGCACGTTCTCTGCAGGTAGATCTGCCCACAATCAAGACAGACTTCGCTCCCAATTGACGTAACAGACAAACCATCATTAAACCGATGGGACCCATTCCAAAGACAGCAACGTCATCTTGGGACTTAAACCTGGAGACCTCTATTGCATGGTAAGCAACACATATAGGTTCAATCAAAGCACCAAGTTCGTCGGAGATTGCCTCCGGCAATTTGAAGATCGATGCTTCCCCAGGTATTAAAATATATTCGGAAAAACACCCGTTATGTGTTAACCCCATGATGCTCTTGCTCTCACAGCGCTCAGTGGCACCACTTCGGCACCACTGGCACTTTCCACATGAAATGACGGGGTTAACTGTTACCCTGTCGCCTTCATTAATACCGTTGGCCATTTTGCCCTTCTTGAGCACCCTCCCTGAGAACTCGTGGCCAAGGATGACAGGCAAGGGCAGATGCCTATAGCCTTCCTTCCATAAAAAGATTGAGACATCGTTGCCACAAATTCCAGCTTTACTCAGAGCCACCAAGGTGTCTTGAGGCTCCGAGAGAGGACGTTTTAGCGTCTGCAAGGTTACTCCTTTGACCGGAGTGGTTTTTACAAGAGCCTTCATTCACAAGATTCCTTCCCAACAAATTTACCTAAGTAGCGGCGACAAACCGTGGTTTTCTTTCAAGGCAAATTTAGAGCAATCTGCGAAGCCTATTCTTGAGGGTATATGTCTGGCAGTGACAACTCCTCATGATGTTCGTCCTTCCGTATCAAAGTGATCCAGTCGTGCGGTATTTCATCAAAAGCGATACGGGTAAAGCGGTCAAATGGTAGAAAGAACGCCTCGGCGAAGAAACAACCGGAAACCACCCCGCACATCCGAGAGGGGACCATCCGATGTTCTCTCAAGATAGAGGGGGCGGGGCTGCCAACGTGTGCGGCATACTGTTGAAACGCCCTGTGCTTTAGTTGGGCTGTCTCAGAAATATCGATAAAAAGGTCGGGCCTTCTACTAAAGTGATCCGGGGTCCACAAGTTAGCAAGAAAATAAAGTAAGAGCTTTATCTTGTGTGGAGGGACTTCACGGTCGAAGTCCTTTTGGCCCGCGTAGTAGCACGCTGTCGTCACCAAATTCCCGACTACTTTGTGGTGCATCATGCCATAGCTGGTGTCATCAAGAAGATGGGTGAAAACAATGTCTGGCTTGAGTCTACGGATTACATCTACCGTGCGGTAAACCTTTTCTTTCGTCTCCATTCCAAAAGAGAGTTCCTCGTAACTGTAATTCATCCATTCAATACCAGCCCCCAGAACCTTTGCTGCAGCCTTGGCTTGAGCCAGGTTTGTTTCAACCACTTTCGCTTCAGAGTATGAACTCGGCAATTCTCCCCGACTGGTTGGTCTTGAATATATGATTGTTGTCGCGCGGTGCCCTCTACGAACATATTTGCCGAAGGTGCCACCCACACATTTTACCTCATCGATTGGATGAGCAACGAAAGCCACCAAATGAAGTTTTTCTTTCCCCATCTTCTCAATTACCGTCTTTAACTATTTCTCTATTCTTCGCTCAGGCCAAGGCCCCAATCACCAGCCTGAACCACACCCAGTTCCTTGCTTATCACAACATCCAATACATAGGGTTTGTCAGAACTAAAAGCTCGCTCCAAGGCGGTACTAATCTTATCCGGTTCTTCTACTCTCTCACCAACCGCTCCGTAAGCATGAGCTAAACTCGCGAAGTCCGGATTATAAAATTCCCCACTTTCTTTCACACGATGTTCGGTACCAAAAATTTCATTGAAATATTGATTCTGGATCACCTTGACCGAACAGTATCCATAGTTGTTAAGGATTATCCATACAACTTTTATACCGTGCTCCACAGCTGTTGCTAACGCAGAGCTAGTCGAGCTGAAAGCGCCGTCTCCGATAACAGCAACAACTGCTTTGTCAGGCTGACCAAGCTTAGCGCCGATAGCTGCTGCAGGACCAAAACCCATGCCAGCTAGTCCACCAGGTGCAATGTGTGTGCCTGGGGTATAAAGAGGGAGGTGTTGGCTTACGCCGCTCTTAGACCATCCGATATCACATACCACAATTCCATCTTCGGGCAAGTAGCTTCTCACCTCGTTTAGCAAACGGGCGATTTCGATTGGCTTCGAATTGGAGTCACCGAGTTTTGACTTCTCCGCGCTCTGTTGATCCAAAAGATTACGGATTTCCTGAAACCTCGAAGCCGTTTTCCATTCTTTGGCTTCAGTCTTTTGTTTGACTTGCTTAAGAACTTGTTCGAGAACGGCCTTTGCATCCCCTTGAATTCCTACCTCAACTGGATAGTTTCGTCCAATTTCCTCATAATCGATATCGATATGGATGAGTTTTGTTGGAGGAAAACTGAATATTTGCTCAGGATCCCAAAAACTGCAGTCAATCTCGGCAAATCGTGTGCCCACAGCGAGAATAACGTCGGCTTCGTTGGCCACCTTATTAGCAGCAATAGTCCCCCAGAAGCCCGTGTTTCCTATTGAAAGCAAGTGATTTTCTGGAATCGCTGTCTTTCCTTGAACTGTGGTGGCTACTGGTATTCCAAGATATTCGGCCAGTTCTCTTAGCTCAGGACTGGCTTTCGAGGTGAGCACACCACCTCCTGCAAAGAGTAGAGGCTTTTTGGCTTTTACAAGTAACTCCGCAGCCCTCTCTACTTCTCTCTCATCACCCATAATCCTTGTACTCGTTGGTCTCCATTTAGCGGGATCAGGAATATCAACGTCAACCTTTTTGGCCGCTAAATCCTGTGGCATCGAGATAAGCACTGGGCCAGGTCTGCCAGAGGTCGCAATGTTGATGGCCCGGCATACTATATTGGGCACCAACTGGGGCTCGTGGATTTGCCAAGCTCGCTTAACAAATGGCCTATAAATCGAGCACTGGTCAGCGTCCGCATGCATCTTTAGTTCCTGATGAGGACCCTTGCCAGCAAAGTAGCTTTGGACATCCCCTGAGAGGACAATTAATGGTATAGAATCCATTGCAGCGCTCGCCACACCGTGTGCGGCATTCATTAAACCCGGCCCGGTGTGGGTAAGAATCACCCCAGGTTTGCCAGTCACTCGAGCATACGCATCAGCTGCGTGGGCGGCGCACTGTTCATGTCTGAAGGAAACAAATTCAATCCCTGATGGCCGAACTGCATTCAAGAACGCCAGGTTCGAATGGCCGCATTCTCCGAAGATGTGCCCGATACCTTCCTTTTTCAGGATTTCAATTACAATCTGTGCTCCGCTTAATAACATGTCTTCTGCTCCTTTCAATTCTATTTTTTAATGAAATTATAAGACTGATCTAAACTCTAATTTTTGCCGACTTCATTCGAGTTTAGATCTTCTTCTTATACCCGATGAATTCCCTCGTAATCTCAAAAAGAACGTTCCCGTGGCCCCCCCTCTCTGGTCCCGGATCCGGACAGCTTACGTGCGCCCTTGCATTATGATCCAGGGAGTCAGATGTGAATTGCCTCAGAAAGGGCATCAATGCACTGATTGCATTTATGCAGATTTTGTCTGTATTTTCCAAATCCACCCGCGGGACCACTACACTCACTTTATCACCGGTCTTCAGGTCTGCCTGGCATAAGCCATTTACCTCCTTCGCCGTCACCGTGATCCGATAGTTCTTTACCTGCTCCATCGCTTGCCTCCTTTACTGCCCTGCATATATCTTTCGAACTTCTGAAATCAGCTCTTTAGTGGGAGCCGCAAAATAGGCTTTACGACTTATCCGAGTGCCGCAGACCCGATTCAGGACCACCATTGCCTCCGTCATTTTCATCAGATTGCCTGCCACGTCCAAAATAGGAACCCCGTCCACTTCGTAGAACTGATTTTGCACTGCAACTAGATTTAGAATGTTACAACCTGGTATCACTATCTCCGCACCTTTCATGATGGATTCTCTCACCGCTTTGGTGAAGGCATCCAAAATGGGTTTAGGATCACTGAAGGATCGGGCAAGCATTACGAGATCAACGCTGAAGTCCCCTGACGGTGTTGAGCGAGATTCTAGGCCATACTTAGCAATAAGAAAATCAATCCGTTTGCGACTGAGAAGTGTTTCATGTGTAATTACCGAAAATTTCTTGGCCAGCATACATGCCACTAACATAGCGGTTTCACTCAGACCTAAAACCGGTATATCAGAGATCTCCTTAGCTGCATCCAAACCCGGGTCCATGCCGCAACCAATTGCGACCGCATCAAAGCCCTCCTCCTGGGCTTTCAAAACATTTTCCAAAATCTGATGTGTGTTTAAAAATGAAAAAAAATGAAAGTGAAGTTCTGATGTTCCGTGGTCAACGCCACGGATTTCGATCTCCGTCCCAGGATATAAGACTCTCTTGGCATGATGCTGTATTGCTTCGCGGTATTCCGGATAATCGTCAATTTTTACGCTGCTCTGCCACAAAATTCTCATTTGTTCCATCACGGTCACCTTTCACAATCCCAGATAAGTTCGTTTTATTTGATCATTTCCTTCTAGCTCAGAGGCATCACCTCTCAGCACGATTTGACCGGTTTCCAGCACAAGGGCTCTACTGGCGATACTAAGTGCCATGTGTGCGTTCTGTTCGACCAAGAGTATCGCTATGCCCTGATGATTCAAACGTGTGATCATCTCGAAAATCCTGTCGACCAACACTGGGGCCAGGCCCAGAGAAGGTTCGTCCATCAGGACAAGCTTGGGTTTTCCCATAAGAGCTCGCCCAATTGCAAGCATCTGTTGTTCTCCCCCGCTCATAGAACCTCCCAGTTGCTTTCGGCGACCTTTTAGTTCAGGGAAAAGATCAAATATCTTTTCAATATCATCTCCAATTGAACGGGTATCTGAACGAACGTATGCCCCCATCTCTAGGTTTTCAACTACTGAAAGGAGAGGAAAAACGCGACGCCCTTCTGGAACATATGAAATTCCCGCTTTCACAATATGGTCTGTGGACAAGCTTTCAATTTGCCTTCCATCGAAATGTATGCGCCCCTCACTGATTGGGACGATGCGAAGGAGAGATTTCAAAAGTGTGCTTTTTCCCGCTCCGTTTGGCCCGATTAAGGAAACAATCTCCGCTGTATTTATGTCCAGGGAGATCCCCTTTAGCGTGTGGATCTTTCCATAAAATGTATGAATCTCTTCGACCTTTAGTATCATTTCCTTCTTTTCCCGAGGTAGGCTTCAACCACGGACTGGTTCTCGTTTATCTCCACAGGAGACCCTTCAGCAATTTTTTCACCGTAGTTTAAGACCATTATTCGCGGGCAAATTTTCATAACTAACTGCATGTTATGCTCAACCAAAAGCACAGCAATCCCCTTTGTCAGGATCATGTGTATCATTTTTGCAAGATTCTTTGTTTCCGCTAGGTTAAGACCCGCAGCAGGTTCATCCAACAAAAGGAACTTGGGTTTAGTAGCAAGTGCCCTTGCTATTTCAACCAATTTCTGAATTCCATAAGGGAGGTTTTTTGACAATTCTTCCAAGTAAGCTTCCAAGCCTAATTCCGTAATGACACCTTCTGCCTTTTCACGGATTATCTTCTCTTCCTTGGTTATACTCATTGGATTGAAAAAAAGGTGTCTAAGCCCAGTGGATACATTTGACTGGACCCCGACCATGACATTCTGAAGGACAGTCATGTTGTTGAAAAGGTTCAAATTCTGAAAAGTCCGAGCCAGACCACGCTTTGTAATTTTATAGGGATAAAGTGTTGTCAAGTTTTCGTCATTTAGCAAGACTTGACCGGAAACAGCGCGGTAAAAACCCGTCATGACGTTAAAAAGAGTGCTTTTACCTGAACCGTTCGGGCCGATAAGTCCTAGGATCTCCCCTTCCGCTATCTCGAGAGAGACGTTTTTCAGGGCCGTGACGCCACCAAAGTTCATGGTTAATTCTTTAACCTGGAGTCGCACAACCAGCTCCCTAATGTCTTATTACGATATTGCGAAGTACGTCTTTGATAGTCACCAATCCTCTTGGTAGAAAAAGCACGAAAAGCAGAATCATCAACCCATATATGACCATCTGCAGGTCATGGAGCGCTCGTAGGTATTCATAGCCAAAACCGAGGATAGCGGATCCGACAATGGGTCCAGCCAGAGTTGCGATTCCGCCAACAATGAGCATAGCGATTTCAGAAAGCAATTCCGACAGTCCAAATGTATCGGGACTTACGAAACTGATCAGGTGTGCATAAAGGCTTCCTCCCAATCCCGCATAGGAAGCACTCAGGACGAATCCAACGATTTTATATAGACGATGATTTATTCCTACTGCTTCCGCTGCGGTATAACTCTCCCTGATTGCTATGAAGGCGCGCCCTAAACGCGATCCACTAATGAGCTTAACGAAAGAAATCGATAAGGTTGCAAGGGCGAGAATAAGGTAGTAGTAACGATGATCCGTATCCAATGTTATTTCAAAGAAAGAAGGAGCCGGAATATGGAGTATGCCGCCGGGGCCGTTTGTAAGGCTAACCAGGTTGATCATAGCCTCGTGTATAACAACGGCCAGCCCTAGGCTAACTATGGCGAGATAATGGCCTCTGACTCTTAGGCACGGGAGGCTAGTAAGGAGTCCGGCTATAGCTGCAAGAACAACAGAAGCGGGTAGACAGATCCAAAATGACAAGCCAAGGCGTGTGGAAAGAATCGCTGATGTGTATGCGCCGATCCCGTAAAAGGCTGCTTGCGAAAGCATGAATTGGCCACAGAAGCCCATTATGATATTCATCCCAGATATTACGATACTGTTGATAAGAATCATGTTAATGATATTAAGTACATATATGCTTTTTACAAAAACAGGAATGAGGATGACAACTACACCGGCAATACCGAATAGAAAAATCTTGACCTGTGATCTTCCCATACTATCCGTCCTCACATCTTGTCAACGGCCGGTTCTTTGAAGATCCCCGTGGGTTTGAACATCAAAACGCCAATCGTGACGACAAAACAAATTGTATATTTGTATGTAGAAGAAATAAAAAAGGCACTGACTGATTCCATTACACCGAAGATCACGCCACCAATAGCGGCTCCCATTGGATTGCCGAATCCGCCGAGTATAGCTGCGGCGAATCCTTTGACAGCCACGGACCACCCCATATTTGGAGAGACAAGAAAGATTGGAGCTGATAAGATACCTGCCACAGCTGCCAGGGCCGAACCGATCGCCAAACTAAGAGCATTCATTCGATTTAATGAGATTCCCATTGCGCCGGCGGTTTCCTGGTCTTGGGCGGCCGCCCGCATTGCTTTACCAGTTCGAGTGGTCTGCATAAATACTTGGAGGATGATCATAATGACAGGTGCAACAAGAAGTATCAAAGCTGTCTGAGTGTCAACTGAAAGTGGACCTATTGAAAGAGGTTCGTCTCCAAAAGGTGCTGGGAACTGCAGACCTTCAGCGCCCCAAATGAGGAGTGCTAAGTTGTCGAAAAAAATGCCAAGGGCCAGAGTTCCAATCAACATGAACAAAAGATCTATTCGAGAAAGAGGTCTTAAAACGCGCTCCAGGGAAAACCCGATGACTGCTGTTGCCAAGACACCTAAAACAAAGGCGATAAAGAATGGAAGTCTCAGCGTCACGTAGAATACTAGCCCCATGTAGGCTCCAATCATGAAGATGCTTCCATGCGCAAAATTCACCAGGCCCATGGAGCGATAGATCATCGAATAGCCCATTCCCACGAGTGAATAGATGATCCCAGCGCCTAGTCCTCCTAATACGACTTGACATATCAAAGCGAGATCCAAGTTATGCCTCACTTTCCATTAGGGTGAGATACGAGGATATGCCCTCGTATCTCACGCAATTTACTGCATCAGAATCCTTTTGTCACCATCGAGTTTGATGATTTGAGATCTGGAGATTCCGTCCTGGCTTGTTTTGAAATCATATGTACCTTGGAGCAATTTGAGATGGTCAAAAGAACTGATTGCCTTGCATATATTCTCAGGCGTAAGGTCCGGATACACTTTTTCCATGGCTAAGGCTAAGATATTTGCAGCGTCATAACCCCAGACATTATGTACTACAGGCCCCTTGCCATACTTTGCTTTAAATCGCCTGGCAAAGTCTGCACGATCTTTTGGCTCTTCAAAGCCGGAAAGTGGGAGACTTATTATTGTGCCGTTAACTGCCTTTCCTCCGTACTGGGCAAACTTATCAACATCCAGGGCCCCGGTCAGTATTGGGGTATTTATCCCTAATTTCCTCATGTTTTTTGCAATCAGGCCCATTGTTAACTCCCAGTTAACAGCAAAAATGACCATTTGAGGATTCAGCTTTTTGATCTTGAGGAGTTGACCTGTGAAGTCTTTATCCTCCAGATTAATGGTTTGCCGGGTGAGAACCTTAATTCCGTATTCTGGCGCTAGTTTTTCCCATACGTCACCTACTGTCTTTCCATAGGCTCCTTTGTCACTAATAATGGCAACGGTTTTCAGATTCAATTCCTTTGAGGCCCACTTATAAAGGGTGCGTGAATTGACCACAATGGTAGGAGCGACCCTAAATACATATTTGCTCCCAGCCTTGGTAATCCCTGGACTGAAGGCCTGTGTGACGTGGGGTATCCCATATTTCTTAAAAACTGGAACAACCGCATAGGTCACAGGGCTGTTCGTCGTTGCAAAACCAGCGACGATGCCGTCTTTGGTAATCTGTTTGTTGGCAGCAGTAATTCCTTTGGCGGGTATAGCTTCATCGTCATCGATAATAAGATCGATTTTTTGCCCGTGAAGTCCGCCTTTTTCATTATACTCGTCCCAAAACATCTTGAATCCTTCGCTACAACGCTCTCCTAAAACGGCGCTTCCTCCGCTCATTGCCCCTATAAAACCAATTTTGATCGGAGATTTCTCTGCGGAAGCGGGAATTGTGAAAAAAAGGCCTGCAACAATGATGACGGTGATAACTAACTTTGCAATTCTCATTGATACCCTCCTTATCAAATATTGTTTATAGTTGAAAGTCAGTGAGTTCTTGATTGTATTGACACATCACCCCCTTTCATCCGATGAGTTAGTACTTTCCTTTCTCTAAGCTTCAGAGTCTTTGATCGGCGGATCAACGCCTGAACAATCTCAACCGTGGTATCAAGAGCACAATAGCCCTCTTTAGCATCAAGACTTGCTAGGCCTCTGGCTGAAGTGTCTTCCAAAAACTCCCTCTGCGATCCTATTCTTCATAATCTCTACCGTTCCGCCTCCGATCATCCAGCCTCTTACACGTCTGAAAATGTACTCAATATTAGATTCTGTGGAATATCCATAACCGCCCATTACTTGAAGTGCTTCATGAGCGACCCAGAAGGCGGCCTCATTGGCAAAGGCCTTTGCGACAGCGCATTCAGTGGGCGACAAACTACCTTCATCAGCGTTTACTACTGCTCTATAAATAAGAAGCCGGGCCGCATCCAGCTTCACCCGCATATCAGCAAACTTCCACTGGATGCCTTGAAACTCGCATAGGGGTCTTCGAAACTGGACTCTCGTTTTTGCATGTTCCACGGCAAGGTCAAAGGCCATCTGTGCCAAAGCGAGAGAACGTGTAGCATTTCCAGCCCTCTCGACATTGAACATAGAAAAAAGCTTTCGAAACCCGTCTTCCTTGAGGATAATATTTTCCCGAGGAACCCGGCAATTGTCAAAATGAAGCATGCAGTGCTGCTGACCGGCCATAAATGTTTCCATTTTTCCAAGAGAAAAGCCAGGTGCCCCCCGTTCTACCAGCACAGCCCCCGATGATTTCACATCTTCTCCAAATCGCAACCAAACCAGGAAATAGCGAGCGTGAGGGCTTGAATTGAAGATCTTGCTTCCATCAATTACGACTGTATCTCCGTCTATTCTGCCCTTTGTTCGGAGATCCGTTGCGGCTGAGCCGACGTCCGGTTCAGACATAGCCGTAGAAAGTATGTTTTCACCATTAAGGAGAACCGGCAAGACCCTTGCCTTTAACTCCTTAAAACCATATTGAGAGACGACCCGGATCGAACCGAAGTTTCCAACTTGTACTATATCAGCTGAATGGGGACAAACCATACCCACCTGTTCCATAACCAATACAGCGTCGAAGATTGTACCCCCCACGCCCCCGTCGTTCTCGGGGATGGTAATACCGATAAAGCCTTGTTCAGCTAAAGCTTTCAGGTTCTGCCATGGGTAATCAGCGATTTTCTCCCAGGTAAAAGCATTGGGTTTGAATTTTTCGATAGCCAATTTCTTTGCCGCTGTCTGGAGTATCCGTTGCTCTTCCGTTAACTTAAAGTCCATAGTCCTTCCTTTCCATGTCGTCCTCTTTGGATTTTAAACGCTCACTTCTTGATTCGCCTTGACAATTAACGCATCCAGAGCCTTTACCCCTCCCCCTTTTTCAAACACCACCAAGGGGTTGATCTCGGCTGTGCTAATTCTTCCCTTCGAGTCTGAACAAAATCTGGCGAACCGACATATTGTATCCACCAATGCCTCTATGTCCTTGGGCTTTTCCCCTCGATATCCCTGTAAAAGCGGGGCACTTTTCACCTCAAGGACCATCTCTTCTGCTTCCGACTTACTGATAGGGAGGGTCCTTATAGAGACATCTTTAAGCAACTCCGCGTGGATTCCACCCAGCCCAAATACAAGAATAGGTCCAAAGTCTCTATCCTCATACATTCCAACGATGACCTCTTGCCCACCTTTGACCATCTCCTGAACCAACACGCCATCGATTCTGGCTCCAGGCTTATGTCGCTGGCTTACTGAAAGAATCTCATCAACGGCCGCCCGGACCCCTGTCTCAGAATCAATGCCCTTTTTGACTGCGCCCGCTTCGGTTTTGTGTAAGATGTCAGAGGAACAGACTTTCAAAACAACTGGGTAGCCTATTTTTTCAGCTATATGTACGGCTTGTTCGGGTGATTGTCCCAGTCTCTCTTTGGTTACCGGGATTCCATAAAGCCGAAAAAGTTGCTTGCTTTGAAACTCATTTAGACAGTTTGGTGAACTTCTCAGGATGTCTTCCACCTCTCTCCAGTTAATTCTGAAGGAAACGGCCGTTGAATGTTTGGAGACCGCTTTCCGTTTTTCAAGGAAGCTCCCCCAGTCGCAAAAATACTTCAAGGCCCTAGCGCAGGCCTCTGGTGTTCGAAACGTTGGGATTCCGCTTCTCTCCAGCAGCCGGCATGCCTTTTCCGCGTTCGGGCTCAGGAAGGCGACCAAAGGCTTTTTAGTCAATTCCTCCCGCCTCAGGATCGGATTGACACCCATCTCCGGTGCAAACTGGCTTGACGTCCCAACGACTGAAACTACGATATCGAACTGGTCATCTTTGAGAAAAAGGTTCAGGCTCTGTTCATATCCTCCTCCAACACCGGATCCAGTCACATCCATAGGATTTGAGAAAGAGGCAAAAGAAGGGAGGCCGTGACTGAGGCATTTTATCGTATGCTCAGAAGGTCTCGGAAATTCAAGTCCCAAAGCGCCACATTCATCAGCCAGAAGCATCGCACCCCCGCCTGTCGTCGTAAGGATTCCAACACGTTTGCCCTTTGCGGGGGATTGTTTCTCTAAGAGAGAGGCAGTTTCGAAGAGGTCCTCCAAAGCCGCCACCCGAATAACCCCCCTTTTTTTGAATACCGCTTCATAAACCTCATCCGATCCCGTTAATGCCCCTGTATGGGAGGCAGCAGCCTGAGCCCCCACCTCAGCTTTCCCAATCTTTATGCAAATCAAGGGCTTTCTTTTTTCAGCGGCGAGATCCGCTGCCTTCAGAAAATCTTCCGGTCGCCGAATCGTCTCGAGGAATAAAGAGATGACTCCAGTATCGGGATCGTCGACCATAAAGCGGATAAAATCGGAGACGTCTAAGTCAATCTCGTTTCCCGTTGAGACAACATAGCTGAAACCGATTCCCCGCGCCTCTGCCCTTGAGATAAGGGCACCTGTCATACCGCCGCTCTGTGAGATGAGGCCAATCCGGCCAGGGGGTAGGCTATCCAGTTCTAGAGCCACCACTGGGCTTAGCGCAATCCCCTTGATCACATTCACATAACCCACAGAGTTCGGACCGCACATCCTGATGCCGTGGGTTTTTGCAAAATTCTTTATTCGGGATTGTTTCGTCTTCCCGTTTAGCCCTGTTTCGCCCAATCCAGCAGAAAAGACAATGGTGTTGCGAACCCCCTTAGTAGAGCACTCCTTTAAGACTCCCGTCATTGACTGCACGGGGATCTGTATAAAGGCTACATCCACGACCTCGGGAACATCGGAAAGAGAAGGATAGCAGGGAAGGTCCGCTATTTTTGTGTACTTGGGATTGATCGGGTAGACTCTTCCGTTGTATCCGTGCTTCAATAAGTATTTTAGTGTTCGGCCTGTGAATTTAGAGAAATCCGACGATGCACCGACAATGGCTACAGATTCGGGGTTAAAGAATTTTTTCAAATCAGGTGGCTGTTCTCCCACAATATCTCCTTCTATCCATCCGCTCCATGGAAACTAAAAAGAAATAATCCTAACAAAATTGTAGTGCAAATGACTTGATAACCTAAAACAAGAATATTGGAACACGGAGGGCCTCGCAAAACCCGATCAAGAATCCACCTCGCTTTAATAGCAGCGAAAGCAATTTGCAAAGACAAAGCGCGTGTTTTAGAAAGCTTACCCAAGCCCCTAATTCTATATTTGGCTCTTATGGGCTTGACCCCCTGTACTCTCCAGGTTATTTACCGGTCCGTGTCTTTGCTATTCATACCTACTGTGGGTTTCAACGGCCATGGAGGATGACGTCTGAAATCTTTCCTTGAGTAAGAGTAAAGACATCTTCTCTTTCAACAAAGACATCAAGAACATATGGCGATTGACTATTCAAAGCTGTTTCTAAAGAAGGACGAATCTCTTCGGGTTTCCTCACAGACTTCCCTTTGGCACCGTATGATTCAGCCATCTTGGCGAAATCAGGGTTATAAAGTTCACCACTCTTCTTTATCCGGAATTCAGTTCCAGAACCTGTCTTGAATTGTTCTTTCAAGATCTGTGTATTAGAGAGATATGCATAGTCGTTTAGCACGACCCAAGTGATATTCAAGTCGTTTTCAACAGCTGTCGCCAAAACCGAAGAAATCGAACTGAAGGCCCCATCGCCCGCTAGCGCTACCACTTGCCGTTCGGGTTGCCCCAACTTAGCTCCAATAGCAGCCGCTGGCGCAAACCCCATGGTAGCAAAACCGCTTGATGGAATATTTGTTCTTGATTCGTAGAAAGGAATTTGCGCGACCCCGTACTTGCATCCTCCAACATCTGTGGCGATAATGGCATCTTTTGGCAGTATGTCCCTCACTTCTTTAAACACCCTCTCTAGCCGGATAGGAACTTGGTCAGAATTCTGAAGCTGGAAGGCATTCTCTTTCCATCTGTTGATGCTCTTTGTTATTTGTTTGAATCGGGGCAAATTCATATAGTCAACTTTCTTTGTCCGATCTTTGAGCTTTTCAATAATCTGCCCTAAAACGGCCTTGGCATCCCCAACGATCCCAATGTCTACCGGGTAGTTTCTTCCAATCTCCTGAGGGTCAATATCGATCTGGACCAACTTGGAAGGAGGAATGGCAAATACATGGGTGGGTTCCCAGAGACCCGTATCAAATTCAGAAAACCTTGTCCCTACCGCGAATATCAAATCCGACTCTAAGGCAGTTTCATTGGCCGATGATTTTCCCCAAAGCCCAGTGCTGCCAACAGACAAGGGGTGAGTTTCATCGACCACACCTTTCCCCGAAAGGGTTGTTCCGACGGGAATGCCAAGGTATTCTGCCAATTCGGTTATTTGAGGACTAGCGTCCGATAGGATAGCCCCACCCCCTGCATAGACAAAAGGTCTTTCGGCCTTTATTATCAGGTCCACTGCCTTATCAATTTGGTCCAAATCTCCAGCCATCCGCCTGCCTGTGACCATCCATTTTGACAAATCTGGAATCTCGATATCCACCTTTTGTTGGGACAGGTCTAGCGGCACATCGACGACTACAACCCCCGGTCTTCCCGTCACAGCGATATTAAAGGCCTTAGCGACGATGAGGGCCACGGATTTCGTCTCATGAATTCGCCATGAGCGTTTGCTAAAGGGCCTATAAATCTCATATTGAGAGGCATCGCTATAAAGGTTAATTTCTTGGTGTGGGTTCTTGCCAAAGTAGTAACTCTGCACATCACCCGTGATAACGATTTGGGCAGAGGAGCCGAGCGCTGCTTGAGCTGCTCCAGTCAGGGCATTGGTAAACCCGGGGCCCACATGGGTCAGGACCACCCCAGGCTTATGAGTTGCTCTGAAGTAACCGTCAGCAGCATGTGCCGCCGCCTGCTCATGACGGAATGATACAAATTCAATCTTCGATTTCTCTAAGGCAGCGACAAAAGCGGGTACTGAGTGACCACACATCCCAAATACGTACTCGACGCCCTGGCTCTCCAGACATTTGACTATAATTTCCGCACCGCTTAGTAACATTGATATTCCCCCCTTGGTTAATTTGGTTAATGACGCATAGACCTCTTTTTGTCCTTGGGCTCCCCTTCCCACCACATCCTCCCATATCCCTGCCTGGAATTCACAGATCTCGAATGTAGATCCATAAGCTCATTAGTTGTGACACCTCCCCCCAATTAGTTGGCACCAATTGCCTATTCCTCAGGCTACAATGCCCTGGGAGACCCCAGACACATATTTGCCGCCCATCAAGGTGGCCACGAAAACCCAACCACTGAGTTACATCTTTGCCTTTATCCACCGGCAGAATTGAAAAACTCGCATATTTACCAGAGAGCTACAGATTGTCCAAGCCCGGACAGCTTTATCTTTAAGAATCTGTTTTTCGCCGCACTTCCAGCCCTCAGAGGTTGAGCCCTCTAATCGATAATAAGGTCGATTTTTCACCCATTAAGTCTGACCTTTTCATTAGCTAGAGATAACTGTAAGATATGGCATATTCTGTGAAAAATACCCATAGACCTCTAGTCTTGTGTGCGGCCGAAGTAAATGTTGGGTCATTAATACATGGATAAGATTTAAGTGTCAAGGGTTTTTTATGCTACGGATTATTCCTTACTAATATAATGACGTTGAGGCATAAGGATCAAATGTCAGAATATCGATTACTTAGGTCTAATTGCAGAGAGCGCAAAAGCCTCAATTATCCATAAAGCTATTTCCCATAAATATGGAACATATTGGTATTTATTTTTGAATTAGTCTTTTTGACTTTGATATGCACAGGATAGAAGTCGACAGACAAATAGTCTCCCCGAATACAATTCCCAGCAGAGATGAGCCCATGGAGAAGTTGGATGCAGCTTTTCTGTAGTAAATTGTTGTTTACGATTCTGAGAAACTCTGAGGATCTCCCAAAACGCGGAAAGGCTTGAGAGGATAATGAAACCACAGCAGTTGGTCCCACTGAAGTCGTTTTTAAAGGTGAACACAAATATCTCTACTAATCTGGGGATGCGATTTTCTATTGAAGTTTTTGTGTCAATTTAGCCCTTTTCAAAACCTGCACTTGGACAAGGGAATGGGAGTTCCGTTTTTAAGGGTGTACGCCTGCCGCCTATTTTCTCCTACAGCTCGTGATTTGCTTAGGCTCTTTTACGGGCTTGTTTTACGCCCAAAAAACGGAATCCGCATTGCCCTGGTTTCAAAGGACAAACGGCTAAAGTGTTACGATTATCCTTTTTGGACAAGTTTGGTGTATGGCATTCTTGAGAAAATCTATTCAAAAACTTTCTAATTTCCCTTGACGTTTTTTTCTTCATACATTAAAAGGCCCAACGTAAGTGTTCTCAATGCGAATATCCAATATTCTATTTTTCTTCAACGAACCTTGCACGTTGGACAGATAAAGGGGTTTTAGTTCAAAAAGCCAGGTTTAGGCGGGCCTGACTTTTGTTGTTCATGCCGCCCTTCAGAAGGGAGTTTAGCTTGCTATGGCCATGTTCGAAAAACTTTTTACGCCCGTGAAGATTGGCAATATGGAATTGAAAAATAGGCTTGTTCTTCCTGTTATGACGGCGAACTATGGCACCGAAGGCGGAGCAGTTACAAATGTGGCGAAAGAGTTCTATGCTGAAAGGGCCCGTGGAGGGATCGGTCTGGTCATTGCCGGTCTTTTTGCTATCGAGCCCAGGGCGCGAGTCCTCCCGTATATCTTTAACATCTATGATGAAAAGAACTTTTCGGGTATCGCTGAATTAGCTGAGATCGTTAAACGTCATGGGGCCAAAATTGCACTCCAGCTTCATCATGCTGGGAGTCGCGCGGCTCCCAGAGTATCCGGAACTCAGCCTGTAACATCCTTTGCCATTCCCCATCCCATCGCTTACGAGCGACCAGGATTTGTCCATGGACTTCCGAGGCAACTCACGGTAAGAGAAATCAAGGAGGTGATAGACCGATATGGTGAGGGAGCAAAGAGGGCAAAAGAGCTGGGGTATGATGCTGTGGAGATTCATTGCGCGCATTCTCATTTGATCGACCAATTTCTTTCTCCACTCTTAAATAAGCGCAACGACGAATACGGTGGTGTTTTGGGGCAGAGGGTAAGATTTGTCCGGGAAATCATGGAGCGCGTGAGGGAAACCGTAGGGGAAAATTATCCCATTATATGCAAGATAAATGCAAGTGAATACACCGAAGGAGGGACGACCCTGGAAGATGCTAAGGTACTTTCTCAGGTTCTCGTTAAGGCCGGAGCCAGCGCTATCCATGTCTCGGTCGGCCAATCGAAATTTGTGTCCCCCACTCCTCCCAGTGTATTTCCACAGGGTTGTTTTATCCATTTTGCAGCAGGAATCAAGGAAGTGGTTGACGTTCCTGTAATTGCAGTAGGCAGGATCACCACCCCCTTGTTGGCGGAAAAGGTGCTCCGCGAGGGGAAGGCTGACCTGGTCTCTATGGGTCGTGCATTACTTGCTGACCCGGAATTGCCTAGGAAGGCAATGGAGGAGAGGCTCGAAGATATCCGGCCCTGCATAGGCTGCATCCAGGGATGCATAACCAGAATCCTTAGCTTTTTGAAAATGACGTGCACGGTTAATCCTGCTGTGGGGAGGGAGAAGGAATTTGTTATTGATAAGGTGAAGAATCCAAAAAGGATTTTCATTGTCGGCGGGGGCCCCGCGGGAATGGAGGCTGCTCTGGTTGGTCGATTGAGGGGCCACCAGGTCGTCGTGTGTGAAAAGGGAGATCGATTGGGGGGGCAGCTCAACCTGGCTTGTCTGGCTCCTTATAAGGAGGAGTTTAGAAATCTCATCGACTTCTATACTTATCAGATGGGAAGGTTAGGTGTCGAAACTCGGCTTAACGAAGAAGTTACTCTTGATACTATCAAAGCCGCGAAGCCTGATGTTGTGGTTTTAGCCGCAGGGTCGAAGCCTTTTATCCCGGAGATAAAAGGGATCGAGCAAGGGAATGTGGTCACGGCACATGAGGTGTTTTCGGGGGAAAAGGAAGTGGGTAAAAACGTTGTTGTCATTGGAGGAGGTAGAGTGGGATGTGAAATGGCTGGGTTCCTCGCCAAGAGAGGCAAGAAGGTGACGATCTTGGAGGAGAAAGAAGAGATTGGAAAGGACATCCCACCCAGGACAAGGATGTTTCTCATGCCGAGATTCTTGGAAAAGGGAATCCGAATGTTGAGCCTTGCCCAGGTGGAAAGTGTTCAAGAATCCAGTGTAACAATTCTAACGATGGGGGGAAGAGAGAACATCCATGCGGACACAATAGTCTTAGCAATGGGTTCGATGGGGGAAATCAGCCTCATCAGAGACATGGAGCCCATGATCCCCCAACTGGACAATTTTTTCGTCATTGGAGATTGCGCCGAACCTAGGTCGCTTTTGGAAGCCATATATGATGGCGCCCGTGTCGGAAGAATGCTCTAACCCAAACCAACAAGAGATGCTCTGCAAAAGATATTCTACCATCGGTTCCGAATCTTTGAATCTGAAGAGGCAAATTTATCATAGAGACGAGTTTGGAACTCCGCCACACCAACGTGCCTTTAGTGTTAGTATATGAGATGGTACAATCCTGCCTGGCTCATCACCAAATACCCTAATATATGCTTATCGCATCGCAAATCAGATGTCGGTCCACCTCTGTTTCCGTTACGCCCGTCTCTTTGTGCGGTCTTATTGGAAGAGAGGATCAAAGAATACTGAGGCCTGATTTTCGATCGGCATTTTGCATCCTCATAAGTCTTAATATACTGTGGCAATGCCACAGTATCTTGGCCTTTTCCCAATTTTGCTACTCTTAGGGATTGTTAAAAAATAACCTTTACAAAATCGAAGACGTGAAAGGCTTGTCATCCTATTTTTATGCTTCCTCAAAGCCAATGCGCTCAAGTAAAGAAAACTACGACTTCTGGTAATTGTACATGTTATTTCCTAAAAGCTCCTTACGTGAGAAGGAGGTAGATTCCACTGGTATATCTGCCATCAGAAGCAGAGCCCCTCGCCGCGGATTTTTTGCGTATTCTTCAGTAACCATATTTTGCCCGGGCACACATAGCTTTTTAGATAACGGCTTTTTTGGTGCACTGGGTTTACCTTGAGTTGAATTCTTTCACCTTCGCCTCGAAAGAACAACTATGCCAATAATAGCTGCCCCTAAAATGAGGCCCAAGACATCTGTAACACTCTCGGGGAATCCCAACAACAATCCAGAGGCAAAGAGCAAAGGTCTTGCCCATTTCGGGGTTTGACCTAAACCAAAAATATATCCCTCCAAGGCGCTACCCAAAAAGGCTATGCCTAAGGCGCAGGTAGAGAAAGCTTGAAGGATTCCTACAACGGTGCCGTGAAGAATAAGATTGGGGTTAAGAATGAAGAAAAAGGGTAGAAAATACTTTCCTGCCCCTAGACGCATAGCCTGGACGCCGGTTCGCATAGGATCTGCTTCTGCCACAGTGGCTGCCGCAAAAGCGCCGAGCGCCACGGGGGGTGTTATGAATGATGCCATGCCCCAGTACAATACAAATAAGTGGACCGCCAACGGGTAAAATCCTAATTTGACCAGAGCGGGGACCAATACGATCGCAAGGAAAATATAGCAGGCCGTGATAGTCATTCCCATGCCCAGGACAAAACTAGCGAAGGCTCCCAAAATGAGAAGGAAAGGTACATTTCCACCGGCGAAGCTTACGATCTCATGCGAAAACGAGTGCGCCACACCTGTGAATGCCAATGAACCTATTATCAATCCGCATGCTGCCAATATAGATGTTACCTCAGCCAAAAATTTGCCGATGTCCTCTAATAGATCAACGAACTTTTTGGGTGTGATTCTTGATTCTCTCCTGATCATAGTCATGGCCAAAAGCACCGGTGTGGTAATCCAGCCGGCTTGGGACTCTCTCCACATAAACACCACAATATAGATGAGGAGCACCACGGCAGCTATATAAAACCAGCCTTCTTTCATTACTTTTTTGAATGGAGGACAGTTTTCCTTGGGGCTTCCCTTTATGCCATGCAATGCCGCATACGCATCTGCTTGGTAAAAGAGGCAAAAAAAATACAAAATCGAAGGAATGAGAGCGGCTTTTATGACTGTCACATAAGGTATCCCTAAAACTTCGGCCATTACAAATGCCGTCGCCCCCATTATAGGAGGCATCAATGTTCCGCCCGACGATGAGGCCGCCTCAACCCCACCGGCAAAAGAAGGTGAATAACCTGACTTCTTCATCGCTGGAATGGTAAAAGAACCGGTGGTAAGTACATTGGAGATAACGCTCCCACTAATACTTCCCATTAGTGCGCTGGAGAAGATAGAAACCTTAGCAGCTCCCCCCCTTACAGTCCCCAAGAGAGATTGAGAAAGATCCAGGAAGAACTTGCCTGCGCCCGTTTTTTGCAGCGTTACCGCAAATACCATAAAGCCAATAAGGATAGTACCGACAACCCTAACCGGAATTCCGATAATGCTCTCAGGGCCCATTGCATGGTAGTCAACCACTCTCCAAAAGGAGAAAGACTTTCCCTTCAAAAATGCCGGCATATAATGGGCGAAAAGAGGGTAACAAGCGAAAAAGATGCATACGAGGCAAAACGAAGAACCGCCTGTTCTCCGGGCACTTTCGATAACAAGCACTAAGAGAACCAGGGATAATACCTGTGCGATAAAAGGGGCTCTAAACTCCCAGCCTTTGGTAAGGATGTCTATACTATGGATGAAACAAAAAAGGGCAGAGGCAAAAGAGAGGGCGGCAAACAAAATATCGTACCACGGGATTTTGTCCCCGGCAGCTGCCTTCTGTCCAGGAAAGATGATAAAGACTAAGGGGACAAACATTGCTAATAGAAAAAAGAGGTAGCCAGTGGCACTAAATGTCCAGCCGAAGATTGAGCAGTAGAAATTATAGAAAACAGCTGATCCTACTCCTGAACAGGAAAGAAGAATAAATATCCATCTTGTGGGGCCTTTCAATGTCCTATGCTTCTTGAATGCCTTTTGTTCCTCAGCCATTCCTTAACCTCCTTCATTCCCGTCCAGGCCGAATTATCAGATTCTTAACTTGCGAGTCTTAGAATTTATCAGATTGCACAATACCTCGTTCTCTAAGCGGGGTCAGAGTCATTTGGCTAGGCCTCAAAAATGTTTTTGAAATCGCGGTGGCGGAGCCATGAATCGGGCGAGAGGCCACAGCCTGGGGCGGTGGATATTCCGATTCGAGCGATTTCTTTACCTCTTTAGAAAGTCAGCGTCTACACAAAACCACAGCACTTTTGAGATGTGCCTAAGATTTCAAATATATAAGGCAAAGGAACGATAGGTGTCCGCCACAGCCTGGAGATAGGATGGCTAATGCCCTTCAAAGCACCGACGAGGGATACTTCCTGAGACGAGGAGGTATCCCGGATATGGATTTTCCTTGAGGCTGCGTCCATGCATCTGTTTTGATATTTTCACCCAGCCTCAAGCTAGCACCTGCGCCCAGGGGAGATACTACACGGCATGGTCAAGGAGAATTCTATGGATTAAGGCCTTGTCTGAACTCCTAATCTAGAAAGCTATCCCGTGTCAACACTAGCCGGAGTGGTCATCAGATAGATCGCCTTTGCTGGAGTTTAGTTTAAGGCTCCGTAACTCACGTTCAAAGTCTTTAGTCGGATGTAGAAACCCTTGCTCTCTGAGCAAGGTTGTGGGTTCAGGGGCTTTGCCTTCTGAACGGCTCGCTGTTACAACAAAACCTGAGTTGTCCCACAACCGAAGATATCCATTTCGGACTACCTTGGTATAATCAAGGGCCGAACATCAATTCGTGTACTGAATACATATCGGCATCTGAGAGAAAAACCCTATTGGGGTAATCATTTTTGGTCCAAAGGTTATTGTGTTGACACAGTGGGCTTGAATTCAGAAATGATCCGAAAATATGTGAAGTACCAAGAAGAAGAGAACGCCGAGAAGACAAGCTCAAAAGAGACTGTTTTGATCACAATTAGGGGCAACTCAACCTGATCCTTGGCCCCTCCGGGGTCGGATTTTTACGTTCTCGAATGGGTTTTGATCAGTTGACCATCGCTCAGAGAAAATGGCAAAGACTTCATAGCCATAAAAAGTTAGCAAAAGTCATTAGAGGAGTAAAATTCATTGATGGTATCGAGGAAATTCGGAACGCCGCCTAATCTTCTCATACACAACATTTGACATTAACTCCACTTTCTATGCCAGTGCTACTCATTTTAGGAGTTGGGCATCTGACAGTTTGTCCCACCAAAATTGCCTCCACTTATCGCTTCCCAACTTGATCTTCTTCGCCTTTGCCTCTTTCTTTGCCACGTTCCAAAGCTTTATCCTCTTGGCTTCATTATCTAGCTGCTTTTGTTGAAATTTTTCGTCATCGCCGCTCCAGATGCCCTGCTCCTTCATAAGCCTTATCACCCCATTATGGTATGGATAAAAACACCCTTTGGTGTTAGCGAGGTTTTTGTGACTCCAATGTGGAAGCTCAACGTGCCTTGATTTGTATATGTCATAGCTATCCCACATCGCTTTTGCATACGTATACACCAACTCATCCGAGGTCTTTTTATAGGCAACCAGTACGTAGGGATAGGTCAAGACGTGGAATGGCTTTATCCCCTTTTCCTTGCCTGCGTATCGTGTAGCCAAAGTTGTTTCTGCCCACGGACAGAACTCCCAAAGCCGTTTCCATGCCCCTTTATCATTAGGATCCAGATCAAACCAGTATATGCCATGAGGGCTAGCGGAACATTCCATAGGACGCGATCCTGTTGTCCCAAAATTGGTGAAGTCGACCACCCCCTCATTTACAGCTTTACCCATTGCCCCGAGCCCCGCAACATTAACAACTACGCAATCATCAAGGCTAAGAGAACCAAAGGCGAGGGCTCCTTTAATAAGGTTGCTTAACGAAACTGACCCTGGCACTTGAGGCACTCTTTTTCCTTTCAAACCGGAAAGCGTCTTAATTCCAGAATCGCCTCTAGTGTAATATCCGATGAGCAGGTCTTGCCCCCGCCAAGCCATCCTCACTTTTTGCGGGCCCCACTCAGGGGCCGCAAAATCACCTGTACCGTGCGAGGCAAACCATACGGTGGATCCGGCGAGAATAGAAAATTCAACTTCACCAGCCCGCATTGGCAAAACCCTTCCAATGTCTGTGCCTGACGGAACTATTCTTGTCCTTATACCTGAGACCTTTTGAACCCCTTCAGCTATACCCGACGAAAATACAAAAACCTGTGATCCTACACCGTAAGTTGTGATACTGACCTCCTTGGTTTCTGCCAGTATCAGGTTAGGACTGAATACGAGCAAACCCAGGACAACTATCATGAAAACCGTTGATTTCAAAAAATGCTTGCCATTCATTTCAACCTCCTTCTTTTGACTTTCTTGCTAACATGATTAAGTTACTTTCTGATCTTCTGACATGCCCTTGTCTCTCACTTAAAGGCAATAGCAAATGATGGTACATAAACAATAGTATGGAACATTTTCTGTGTCAAGAGAAAAGTTTTCAATAAAGATCTAGCACTCTGCTTATCTATTGCAGGGTGTCCTCGAAAAATTATTTTTGCCCAAGTATCAGTCATGCCATCATATCTCACAAGTCTCTGTAGTAAGGATGTGCGAGCATATAAGTATAAGAAATAAATAAGTTTTATTGTAAGTCCTCTATTTCAGTTAGTGGTAGCAATTTTGCGTAGAAAACTACGCATCGCAAGTTTTTCCAGGGTACTTACCTCTTTCAATGAGTATAATTTTTCCAATGCAAGAGGTGAAAACGGTGCATGATTCCTGTTATTTTTGTCTTGTATTTATCCCATTCATGTATTAAAATACTAATCAATTTGCCATGGAAGGGCAGAATAAGGGTTCTCTGCCATCTGTAGCAAAGAGCTAGCCATTGGTTACGTAAGGAGTGAGAGAGCCGAAGGCAGAATAAACATCTGCAGACCTGAAGACCAAGGTCGTGCCGGAAGAGGATTATCATATCCTAAAGGAACAAAATCTTTATTAAACGAGTAACATATCGAATATATTCATTATCTTTGGCCCACTCGATCATAGTGCTGAGTGGGACGATCTATTCATTAATTATACAAAAGAGAATGCCACGATCCACAGGCGGCAAAGCTGAAAAGCCTATGGGTTTGGGGGTACAGGTTCATTTAATCTGGTGCTTTATATCTATTAGGGATAAAATGCTAAAAGGCTCCCGTCAGCTAAATCACGGGAGGATAGGCCTTAATATTGTCCGAGTCTTGAATTTCATTTAGAATCATTGTGGGATAGAACATCGTGATTTGTTGGCAGCCTTGCTATGGTAATACTATTCCTAAAGGAGACTTTATAAAATGAAGCCTTTTCTTGACGACACTTTACCTCTCTATTACCAGATCCTAAATGATCTCCTCAGTAAGCTCAAATCCGGCGAACTACCTCCGAACAGCATGCTACCAGCGGAATTGGATTTGGCGAAAGATTACGGGGTCAGCAGGAATACCATACGGCATGCGATAAGCCTCCTAACCAATGACGGTTACTTGGTACGGATCCCCGGAAAAGGCACATTTGTCCTGGATCGGCGCCAAGATTTATCACCGATTCAATGGGTGGTATCATCGGTTGATGAGATGCTTCAATGGACCAAGCAAACTCGAATTGATTATGGGCCTGCAGAGTTGTTGGAGAAGATACCTTCAATTGTAATAAGGGACTTGGAACTTAACACATGGAATAGAGTTTGGTTTTTTCGGGGAAAAAAATACCGAAACAATAGACACGTGAGTAACATAGAAACATATTTACCGTATGAGATCGGTGCCCAAATCAATCATGAGGAAAGAGGACACAAGACGATGTTCCTTTATATAGAAGAAAAATTGGGAATAGACATCACTCGTATTGACCAGCATATGACAATCGAATCCTATACCCGTAAAGATCATGAGGAGTACAAAGAGGGGACCCGTCACGAAGTAGTTATCAAGCGTATCTTTTATAGCAAACACCAACCAATCGAACTTTCATTTAACTATCATCCTATTGATTCTTTTTCCCTCTTCTATTGTATTTCCAAATTACGTTGATGGATAATTGGGTCCCCATTCGGGTGCTCCTCTTGGTCGTGTTTGGTTTTTTTCGTTACCATACCGATAGCACAAGGGGAGCTTCTTTATTGAGGTTTCATCACATCTAGCTTATTTTGATTAACAGGCGATCAACTCAATACCTGCGAGATTCGGGTTGAATAGGAGGTGGCGGACTCATGAACAACGTTGCTAGAGTTAATCTGGCTAACGGGCATATTACCTATGAAACCATAGATGAAACAATTTGCAGGAAGTACATTGGAGGTGTTGGCATTGGTGCTCATCTCCTCTATGGGGAGGTGCCTCCAGGAATCGATTGGGATAGCCCGCGGAATAGGCTAATTATATGTTCTGGGCCATTAAACGGTACGCCATTGGCAGGTTCAGGGAGCTTTTGTGTCGTTACCAAGGGAGCTCTCACAAATGGCGGGGCCTCTTCTCAGGCAAATGGATTCTTTGGGGCATTTATGAGGCTTTCCGGGTTCGAAACAATTCTTATACAAGGTGCTGCTCCCGATTGGGTCTATATCTATATCCATGATGGTGTTGTTGAGCTAAGGGATGCCGGGCATCTGGTAGGCAAAGATACACTTGAGACCGAAAAATTAGTTAAGGGGGAACTGGAAAGGAAGGGTAGGGACCTGAGCGTTCATAGCATTGGCCCGGCCGGTGAAAATTTAGCAAGGTTTGCTTGCATAGTTGGTGATGAGGGGCATGTTGTTGCACATAACGGGGCAGGTGCTGTAATGGGATCAAAAAGGCTGAAAGCGGTGGCAGCTGGTCGCGGCGGTAGAGAAATCAAAATACAGGATAAAGCTCGGCTATCAGCTTTAAACAAAAGAAATCTGTAACCGTTCACGGGGTCTACAGATCCCATCCATGCATTTATAGTTGAGACTGAACGGTAAGTTTATGGCACAAGACGTGATGTATGTACCATAGAAAAGCTGAGCGGATAGGTTCTGAACAAATGGATGGCTATCAGGATGAATCGAGTAGCAATGAAGGGGCAGGTTGATTACGAAAATAGGCTTTGACCGATTCCAGCATGAAATTGAAAGCGGATCGACCTTGAAGAGAGCATGTGGCTATAATGGTCCATAGACGTTCATTGCTTTGTCTTCCCTTTAGACTTCGTGTGCCCTGGGTTACATAACGGTCTATCACCACAAAGCGTATGGCTTGACGGGACACATTTAAGAAATTTCCAGCTTCACGAACCGCGGACGCGATAAAACCCCGGTTTTAAACAGAAGGATCAAAACAGAGAGGGCTTCCCCGAAAAGAGCTCTTTACATTATGCAGTTCCAGGGGCTCGATTCCAAATGGCTTGGAAAATGACTCCCGAACCTCTGCCTCAGGCATAAGAAGACAGGCAGCAAAGAAATCGGCCTGCCATTCGATGGGCTTCTTGGCATCCACACTCCGGCAAACGATGGCATCGCCCTCGGGGCTGGACCGGTTTGCCGTTTTGACAAAAGGCCGGTGAAGAATCCAGTGGGCCACTTCATGGGCGCAGGTAAAGCACATCCTTCCCTCTGATCTATCATCAAGGAGTCGTTCGTTCACACATATCAGCCGCCTCTCCACAGAATTACCGGAATTGAAGGAGGGGGTTTCTTATCATTTTTAAGCTCACTGAGATAACTTTTTGAGATACTTGTCAGTTCGGCCAATCTATTGACTCCAATTTCAGCCTTATCCATTTCCTCCGTCAGTATCTGGCCAAATGACTTATTCATAATCCTCTTCATCCGGATGCGTTCGATTTTAGCGAACTGTTTCCTGATGTCAATCACAAAATCCTTGGAAAATCCAAAAACCCTCAGAAAACTGAGTCCAACAGGAAAAAGCTAAAAGGTCAAGACTTCAAGAGAACATTCCTCCCGCTCCAATGTTTCACAAGAAATTAGGTACTTAGGCAGATAAGGGGAGATATTCGCCATTCTTTGAGATTCATGAATACCATGAAAGAGAATTTGTGCCTTGGACCAAATGTTAGGAGCTTCTTTGGTTACGCCGAAATACTCCCCTCATAGGATATTCTCATGGCTCCCGATCGAGACCTCTTTAGACCGTTACATATTTTTTGTGAATTCCGGATATTTAATCCCTATTATCCAAGGTTGTCGGGAGCCGGTCTGACACAGAGGCACTGTGGAAGAAAACCGCGAGTCAATGGCTACACCTCAACACTGAAGAATATGATTCGGCCAAACTTTTAGAATACAGGTTGTGGGACAGACATATCCTTGTGCCGGGTCCCCTGGAGGTCCTTGAGGAGACAGATTAATCGAGTTGCCAATTTGCGGGATTCACCGAGGCTATTAGGTTCTATACGGGTACAGGACTCGTGTGGCCGCTTTCAACCCGTTAAACACTATCAGAGAGCATTTTGTCTTCCGGCAGGGGCGACACATCAGGGACTATCACATCCAAGAGCCTCAGGGCTTCTTCGCGCGAGGGTGCCCTTTTGATGCGGTCTTTGAGTGCTCTTTCGGCCTCTTTGTAAGATATCTCTTTGGTAAGGGTGTATAGGATATATTGGTTGATTGACATATCGCTTTGTCTGGCTTCCTCTTTGATCTTTTCTTGAAGCTCTTCCGGCAGACGAAGTGTGAAAGATGTTTTCATTTGCTTTTCCTCCAGATTGCTAAAAATTCACCGGCAGTTGCTACTTCAATTCCATACGGACCTGTGATAGATGGGAGGAAATGCCTTTTGTTAAATGAGACAATATGCGTACAAGCCGCTGAAATAGCACATTCCAGGATCTTGTCATCCGATGGGTCAGATAAGACTGGCCTTATCTGAATCGGTTTCCAGACGATGATTGCTGCTGCAAAAAGCGCATCAAAAAATCTTTCGCAATCCTCTTTGGATATTTTTAAGAAGCCTTCTTCGATTTTCTGACGTACTTTGCCCTCATACTCAAGGGCAACCAACGGAGAGATGACGCAGCTCGGATCTCCTGACAGGGCTTCATGCAGGAGGCGATAGGAAGCCCCCCTCCTTGAATAGAGGCCAGCGATGATAATATTGGTGTCTAGAACAACCCGTATGATACCATATATGCTATCATATTTGATTCATTTGTCAAACTAAATTCCGTTAATTCTGTCAAATACCTTCTATGTCTTTTAATCTTCCTCCAGTTCCTCTATCCGGTCCTTAAACCACTGTGTAACCTAAAGATCTTGGTCATCTGAGAAGACGAACGGATCAGTGCACTCAAGTATTTCCCAGTTCAGTCCTGTTTCGGCGTAAGCTTTCCTCCATGCCTTCTGCCTCGTCTGGCATCAATCTTGTTCAATATATTGAGCGATGTTCCGCAACAATTGGCAAAGGCCAAAACTGTTTTGATATTTCAGAAACAATGGCAAGAGTACGGGGGAGCCCCAATTTTTTCAAAGAGTCTGGAGGATCGGAAGGATGCTCAGGGAATGATTGCTAGGAGGTGGCGTAAATTTGTCTACTTTTTTCTACGTTACGGCTATCCATTTTCTAATTGCCCTGTTAGCCGAAGTTCATGATTATAAAAAATTTTTCGTGCGAGATCAATAGGTTGCGCGATG
>CAZTAS010000047.1:0-32088 GCA_964611635.1 uncultured Thermodesulfobacteriota bacterium | reverse complement strand
CTATTGGTGAGCCTTTGAAGAGCTTGAGAAATAGCTTAACCGGACACTACTGTCCTCAATTATATTATCTGATACTCCCAACTGTTTTAATTTATTCTTGACCCTTGGATCAAACCCGAAATATAATCTGGTAAAAGGAATTGAAATTCCTCTCCAACTTGCGCCAAATTGATCAAGTGGCCTGACAAGTTTAGGCTTTTCGTCTCTTGGCAATAAAAATTCCCATTCCTCAGCAAGAGGAGAACTAGGTGAATAACCAGCTATAAAAAAAGCTAGAACTGGCTTCTTTTCATTTGGTAGTTGATTAAAACTATCATTATATTTAGCATGAAAAAAATTGAATAAATCTTGTGAAAAATTTTCTAAATGTGGTTCCTCCATTTTTGAAGATTTATTTCTTTCAAATTCTAAAAGTAAGGTTTCTATTGACTTTTTTTCTATATTGCCAATTCCATGTGTTAGGATACCAATGGGATATTCATTATATTTGAACAATTTTTTTGCATTTTCATATACTTTTAAGACTCCTATATTGCCTTGAGGATCTCTTCCCATAATTTGGGTGGCACTGTCAGATCCCAATACTATTCCATCGCAAACTTTGACTGAAGCAATTATACTCATAATTATTTCAAATGCAATAAATATGTAAAAAGCCAATAAAATTTATTATAATAAATATAACACCTTATCGGTAAAGACCAGAAAACATTTAGTGATTAATTATAGGAAATTATAGCTGGTCTATCAATAATTTCCCAACAAGATTTTTATCTATAATGTATTATAACATTGGTGTCAAGATTTTTTTGACCTTCACCTCTATCGCTCCTTAAACACAAGCTTAATGGGACTAAAAGTAATGCCGAAGGTTGTTCGGATCTTGTTGGTTAAAAATCGGCGGTAGGAAAAATGAATTTTGCCAGGGGCGTTGGTGAAACCCATGAAGGTGGGCGGAGCCACGCGCACCTGGGACATATAATACAGCTTGATGGGGCGGCCTCGGTTGAGACCGGGCGGATGTTCCCTGAGCCATTCCGCCAGGGCCCGGTTCAGGGGACCTGTCCCCACGCGAATCGTGTAGTGCTCCATGACCTGGTCAACCAGCTCAAAGATTTTGCCCACCCGCTGGCCCGTGAGGGCTGAAACCGAGATAATGGGAGCGTAGGAAAGATAGGGTAGCCGCTGGCGAAGTACTTTTACGTACTGGTCGAATGCACGGTCTTCCTTGGGCGCCAGGTCCCATTTGTTGAGCAGAAGTACGGCGCCCCGGGCGCGCTCCTGGGTGTAGCCCGCGATGTGGGTGTCCTGCTCGGTTACACCCTGCATGGCGTCCAGCAGGATGAGGCATACGTGGCAGCGCTCGATGCTCCGGAGGGCTTCCACTATGCTGTACGCCTCGATGCGAAGGCTCACCCGGGCCTTCCGCCTTATCCCCGCGGTGTCGATTAGTGTGTAGACTTTATCTCCGCGCTTCAAGGTTGTATCCACCGGGTCCGTGGTGGTCCCGGGTGTGGGGCTCACCACTACCCTGTCTTCCCCCAGGAGCCTGTTGATCAGGGAAGATTTCCCCACATTGGGCTTTCCCACCACCGCCACCCGGACGGTACTAATATCATCTTCATCCGCAGGGCCCTCCGGAAGGTGTTCCTCCATATCGTCCAGCAGATCCGATATACCATACCCGTGCTGGGCGGATATGGAATAAATGTGTGGCACCCCGAGCTCAAAAAAATCGATTACTGCCTCTTCCCTTTTCGGCCCGTCGATCTTGTTGACAATGAAAAAGAACTTTTTTTCTTCCCGGCGCAGGAGCTGGAATAATTCACGGTCGGTTGGTGTCAGTCCCTCTTTTCCATCCAGCAGGAAAAGCACCAGATCAGCTTCCTCCAGCGCCACCTGCACTTGGCGGCGGATCACAGCCATTATCTCGTCTCCACGGGCCTGTGGCTCGAACCCCCCCGTATCGATGAGCACAAAGTACCTGCCACCCCACTCCGCCTCGCCGTATCGGCGGTCTCGAGTAAGACCCGGTGTGTCGTCCACCAGAGCACGCCGCCTTCCGATAAGCCGGTTGAACAGTGTGGATTTGCCCACATTGGGCCGCCCCACGATGGCAACGATGGGTTTTCGATTCATTTTCATGTCTTACCAGCTTAATCCATATCATACAAGATACTTCACAGGCTTGGTAGTAGAGGGAGACGTTGTACTCATTCAATTCCCATCTCTTCCCACACTCGCGGGATGCTGCGCCAGTTCTTTTGCACGCGCACGAAGAGCTCCAGGAAAATTCGAAATCCAAGGATGACTTCCAGCTCTTCCCTGGCAGCCTTTCCAATGGCTTTAAGCCGCTGGCCCCCCCGGCCAATGATGATGCCCTTCTGGTTTTCCCTCTCAACATGGATGGTGGCGGAGATGACGATAAGCTTCTTTTCGGCATTTTCCTCGAACTTCTCCACCGTAACCGCTGAGCAATAAGGCACCTCCTCCCCGGTCATTCGAAAAATCTTCTCACGTATAAACTCGGCCACCAGGAACCGCTCCGTCCTGTCCGTAAGGATCTCCTCCGGGAAGTAACGCGGCCCAGGGCGAAGTAAAGACACGATCCGTTCCGTTAATCGATCAACGCCATCTCCGTTCAGCGATGATATGGGAATAATCTCATGGAACGGGTGGAGCCTGCCGGCCTCTTCCATCAGGGGCAGCAGCTTATCCTTCTTCAAGCGGTCGATCTTGTTGATCAGCAGAAAGGCGGGATTTCCAACCTTGGTCAGCCTGTCCAGGATGGAGCGGTCTTCCGGGTGGATGGGGAGAGTCGGCTCTATCATGTGAAGGATAAGATCCACGTCCTCAAGGGCCTCAAGCGCGCTCTTTACCATCCGCCTGTTCAGCCCGGTATTTGCTTCGTGGATGCCCGGTGTATCAAGGAACACGACCTGCGCATTGGGCCAGTTGGCGACTCCTCGGATGGTGTTGCGGGTAGTCTGAGGTTTGGCGCTGGTGATGACGATCTTGGTGCCCACCAGCCTATTCAGAAGCGTGGATTTGCCCACGTTGGGCCGACCCACAATGCTCACAAAACCTGAGCGGAAATCCTCGGCACGTGAAGAGCCGGTTTCAGAGCTTTTAAATACGCTTCCGGAATCCATCATTTAAACTGCTTCTCCACCAGCGGTCTCAGATTCTTATTAAGGGAAACCCACAGATGCTAAATTCTCATCTCATTGAAGCTTTTTTATTCATTTGGAGAAGAAGGGATAAGTGATTCTTCTCCCGAATAATAGGATTTTCCCCCTCCATGGCCATGGAGCGCGGAGGAAGCGAGGCGTCGGGCCTCACCCGGACGCGCACTCGCCAGCGGCGCTGCAGTTCCCGTATGTTCTCGTTGCGAAGACCCTTCATGTGGGAGACATCTGCTGGAGGCACCCTGAGGCTAATTTCAGGACCCAGAGAAGATCTTTGCCCGAGTAAAGAACACGCGAGGGTAAGATAAATTAAAGATTCCACACGGTGCCGGAGCGCAGGGTCCAGCGGCCCGGCCACCACCGAGTTCTTTTTCACCATTTCCGAAGAGATATGGATACCCGCCCGAATAACGGGAACTCCCCCTGTCTCCAATAACAAAAGAAAGCAGGCACACCAATGGACCGCCTCGCTAACCTGCAGAGGCCGATACTGACCTTCACGCCAAAGCCTCTCCATTTCCGTTCCGGCAATTACCAGAACGGGATAAAGGCGGGCCATATGGGGGCCAAGGCGAATTAGCTCTTGAACTCCCCGAATGCTAATATTCAGCGTATCGCCTGGAAGCCCCGGCATCAACTGGACGCCCACCCGAATCCCGGCTCCCTTAAGCATTGCTATCGCCTGCCGCACGTCCTCGGCTGTGTGTCCCCTGCGTGAAGCATTCAAGACACCGTCATCCATGGACTGGACTCCCAGCTCGACGGTGGCGACACCGGCATCCTGCAGGCGCATTATTGTAGTAGCATCGATGGCATCGGGCCGGGTAGAGATGCGGATGCTTTGCGCCAGCCCCAGACGAATCTGGTGGGCGGCGGCATCCAGGTAATCCTGCTGAGCTTCTGGAGGCAGGGCGGTGAAACTACCGCCGTAAAAAGCGATTTCTACGAATTGTCGCCTATCCGCTCTTGCCGCTTTGCGGTACCATGCCACCCATCGGGCAACCTCTCCCGGCTCTACAGCCTTGTCATGACCCGTGAGGCGATGCTGATCACAAAAAATACATCTATGAGGACATCCCCGGTGGGGGATGTAAATTGGCACAACCAGGGGTCGGCCCGAGACCATATAAGATACCGAATCCTCAGTGCATACCCGCTCATCCAAGATTGCACCACAGTGAGTCCATCCGAGATCACGAAACTAAATTAGACTTTATTTTATCCAGAGCTTGGCGTGCTGCCTCCTGCTCGGCCTCTTTTTTGCTAGAGCCCGTGCCCATGCCCAGCATTCTGCCCATAAGATGCAATTCCACCTGGAAGACTCGCTGGTGGTCGGGACCCCATTGATCCGTTAAGATGTACTTCGGAGTCTCCCGAAAGTGCTCCTGAGACCACTGCTGCAACTCGCTTTTAAAATCGCGGTGAAAATCCTCCCTCCTCACTTCCTCCAGGGGCTGGCGAAAAAGGTGGAGAATTGTTTGAGTAACCTTATCAAACCCGCCATCCAGGAATACTGCGCCCATGAGCGCTTCGTAAGCGTCGGACAGAATAGAGATTTTTTCCCTTCCTCCTGTCCGGTCCTCTCCCCGGCCCAAGAGCAGGCAAGATCCAAGATCAATGGAGCTGGCCATATGGGCCAGCATGTGTTCACTCACGAGGGCCGAGCGCATTTGCGTAAGCTCCCCTTCCGGCAAGAGGGGGAACCGCCGCATAAGCTCCAGGCCCAGAGATAGATCCAGGACAGAATCGCCCAGGAATTCCAGCCGCTCATAGTCGCAATTGCCTTGCTCGTTGGCAAAGGAGCGGTGAGTTAACGCCTGAACAAGCAAATTGCGATCCCGGAAATGGTAGCCTATCCGATCCTGGAGCACTTCCAATTTCCTTTCGAAAGCAAAATCGGGCTCCTTCTCCTGGGATTCAGCATCACTACATTGCCAGTCTTGTTGGAAAAAGTATCGCGGATCCATTACATTCCTGTTAAAGCCTCCAGGACCGGATAAGCTCAAGGGCTCGGCGATTCGTCATATCGTGATGCAGGGGTGTGATAGAAATGTAACCCTCGGTTAGGGCCTTGATATCAACGCCGTCTTCAGCATCCAGTTCCGATGATGCAGTCTCGATGGTCTGCCAGTAATAAGACTGTTTCCTTGGATCTTCCCGCCGCTCGAAGCGCTCCACAAACCGGGAGTGACCCTGCCGCGTGAACATGACACCGCGTATCTTTTCCTCGGGCAGGTTAGGCACATTGACGTTCAGAGCCGTCCCTCCTGGAAGCCCTTCCTTGATGACCACCTGGGCCAGGCGCCGGGCAAACCGGGCAGCCACATCATATCGAGGGTTTTTGTATTCGCCCACCGAGATGGCAATGCCTGGAAAGCCCATTATTGCCGCCTCTGTGGCGGCGGACACAGTCCCGGAATAAAGCACGTTAATGCCCACGTTTGCCCCGCGGTTTATGCCGGAAATCACCAGGTCCGGGGGTTTATCTAATAGCTCGATGGCTGCTATTTTGACGCAGTCCGCCGGGGTACCATTGACCGCGTAGCCAAAAAACTCACCATTCAGCCTGACCTCCTCCACGCGCAGGGGGTTATAAATCGTTATAGCGTGCCCGATGGCGCTCTGTTCCGTGGCCGGCGCCACTAAGCTTATCTCTCCCAGCCCCATAAGCTCTGAGCGTAGAATTCGCAGGCCACTGGCATAAATCCCATCATCATTGGTAAGAAGAATTTTCATCTCAAATTATTGCTGCTCGTAAAATAACAAACGCTTTCAGGAGTCAATGTTTTCATTTGCCAGTGCGCCCGGGATTTATCCCGGTTTCAGCTAGCCATATTTAGCCCTCATCCATATTATACATGATCTCCCTTAGGCACAACCAAAACCCGTCCTTTTACGGATGAAATGAGGTCAGATTGTGAGGCGGGAGGCATTGTGATGTTTCGAGTGTGAGAGCACAAAATAATAAACAATCAATGCAGGCGCTCATCAATGAACTCTGGGAGCTCTGACATCTCATCCTTGAGATAATTTTTAAGCCTCTGTTTCAGGCGTTCCTCTATCTGCCGGGCTCGCTCCCGGGTGATTCCGAACCTATCACCTATTTCCTGGAGGGTTACCGGCTGATCCCCGATAAGGCGCTTCTGATAAATAAATCGGTCCCTTTCAGTAAGTGTATTCTGAAAATCATTCAGCTTGCGATGCAGGATCTCCTTCAGCTGGAGATCCGCCAATTGATCATCCACCGGCTCCGCCGTGGTGCTCATAATGTCCATGTGTTTTGTATGTGAGTCATCATGGAATGGAGTATCCAGAGAGAGCTCCCATCCGTTGAGGCGTTGGTCCATCTCAATAACTTCGCTTTCCTTGACGTCAAGATGCTGGGCCAGAAGCTGGGGGCCCGGGTTGAAACCCATAGATTCCAGGCGATCTTTTTCTTTCTTGAGGTTGAAGAAGAGCTTTCGCTGGCTTTGAGTCGTTCCGATCTTTACCAGGCGCCAGTTTTCAATGATAAACTTCAGAATATATGCTTTGATCCAGAAAGATGAATAGGAGGAGAGACGGGTGCCGCGATAGGGGTCGAATTTTTTCACTGCCTGCATAAGCCCCACGTTGCCTTCCTGGATGAGATCCATCAGGTTGAGCATCCAGTGTTTTTGAAATTCCAGGGAGATTTTGACCACTAGCCGCAAGTTGGATGTAATAAGAATCATGGCGATGTTCATGTCGCCTGTCCTGCGATACTCCATAGCCAGCCGATGTTCTTCCTCGCGGCTGAGGATTGGATATCGCTTGATTTCCCAGAGGTAGCGGCGCAGCGGATCAAAGGGCGCAAGGGACTTCTCGCCGGTTTCCGCTAATTCCACGGCCTCCGACTTCTCCCCATCAGGTGACACCGGGATAAGCGACTCGATGTTCTCAACACTTATTTCACCTTCATCCAACTTGCCTTGATCTTCTTCGACCAACTCGGCCGGTGCAGAGGTGTCATTTTTTGCACCAGCGGAGGTCGGGAGACCCTCCGAATCCCCATCAAACAGTTTATTCGGCGAAGAGACCGATTCTCTGAGGGTGCTTATACCTCTGGATTCCTTCTTTTCAGGTTCCGACTGCCCGGAGACCTTCTCTTCTTCAGCCCATTCTGTGTTAATTTTTTCTGCTTTTTTACGCCTGCGGCGAGACATGATTTTCTCTTTCTTACCTTCTGCAATAAATGATGAACAATAATAATAATATTTTTACAAAATAGTATCGCTTTTGCAAGAAAAGAATTCCGCCAGCGTAGCCAGTAGATTCAAACCGCCTTTATAGAGTATATGCCTTGATTATAACAAGCTTTTATTCACACTGGATACCGTGGCGCAGGAAAGGGAGCGCTCCCGGGCGAAGGCGATGAACTGAAGGCCGCTGATGACTTCCCGGCAGGTGTATTGGATGGTGGGCAGTCCCAGGCGACGAATTTGGGGCCAGAGTTGGGGGATGTCCTGGAGATCCTTGGTGTCAAGATCGAACTGTTCGAAAAATCTCCAGGCGGCTTTTACGGCCCTGAGGTCATTTTTGGTTTGATGCTTTTTGCGCTTTCGCTTCATGAGCCCTTCCTCTCTACAGATGCGTCTCAGTGCCTTGTCCGAGATCTTCAGCCCATGATGGCTCTTGATGCGAGGTGCGCCCCAGGAGGGAAGTTGTACTTTGAGATCTACGGCTTCTTTGCTCTGTTGGGCCATAATGAGGCGGCGAGGCTTTTTTAGAGCACGGCTTTGATCAACAAGCCACTGCCCTCCCTGCTCTTTCCATCGCCGGAGCCACTTGCGCACCGTCTTGGGCGTGGTCTCAAAAAGATGCGCCGTGGGTTTTATGCCGTGCTCCCGTGCGCACAGCACCATTTTGCGGAGAGGGTATTTAAGGTCTTTACATTTTTTCATCATTTCGTAGTATTGATATCGGCACATGGTCTTGTCCTTTTAATATTTGAGGGCAATTATATACCATGCACTGAGCGGACCATGTACTCAATGGTTTGAGTCAAGGAGAGTAGAAAGCTTCTTTCGCTACAATCATTCAGCTTTCCAATTCTACTTTTTTCCCAAACTTTCTTACCCATGATCTTTATCCTGACCGGGGGATACCTTGTTTGTTCCGTCTCATACAAACCAAATTTTTTTATTGACAGTTGCATCAAATTATGATAGGGGTATAAATAAAATAGAGTAAAATTCTATTCAATAGAATATTATTATTTTGTTTCACTAATATGAGGCAATATAAAAAAAGCAAATAATCGAACCGGCACTCAGACGCAGATCTAAAGTCTATTACTCTTCTCTATTGCTTTGAGTTTCAGTAAATGTAGGAAATCAAGGAGATTAACAAGATGACTAAGCTGAATAAAAGCCTGATATTGTGTTCTTGCGGCACTCTCGAGTCAAGGGGCATCTCATCCATAATCGTAATACCGGTCTATATAATATTCTTGGTTTAAGAGCGTTTTCCTTTAGAAAGATTTATGAACGGGCCAGTATAGTGATACAGCTTGCCCGTCCCATTTTACAAAATTTGGCCCTTATTCCATGTGAGCTTGCCTCTATTTATGTGGCCGACGCCGTCAAAAGGCTTTGTCTATCCCGAGAAGAAGAGATTCCAGTCCATCATTGGGAATTAAAACGAATCCTAGTCGGTTCCTTATGTTCACATCACAATTGTCCCAAAGATGGGGATAACAATGAATTTGTCTGAAAACTTATCTATACGTCTTAAGTATTATCGAGGAGACTAGTGTAGGCATTGGAATCCCACAATGTCTCGCTTTTTTTCAATGTAGAATAATAATGAGATGATATTATCTAAAACAGAAGGGATGAGGAGAATGGCAAAATATGAGATGCTCATCAAGAATGGGAATTTAGTTATTCCGCATGTGGGAATAAAGAAGGGAGACATTGGAATCAATAAAGGAGTCATCGCTGCGATTGCAGATGAGATTGACCAATCTCAATGCGAGGAGCCAGTGGATGCTGGTGGGGTGTTCGTCTTTCCCGGAGTGGTTGATCCCCATTCGCATATGGGTTCTATGTTTCCATTCCTGGAGGATTTTGAGTCTGAAACCATATCGGCTGCTTACGGAGGGGTAACCACCTTATTGACTACGTTAAAATTTGATGCTTTCTCAGAGGATACGGCCCCTGATGAGAATGTGTTTTGGGATATTGTAGATAAAATAAAAGGTCTACCATCGATAGATTACAGCTTTCACATCTTTATTTCCTACGACAATCAATTTGAAAAAATTCCTTATTATTTCGAAAAATGTGGCGCCCAATCTTATAAATTCAGCATGTCATACAAAGATAGAAAAATATCACCAGGATTAGAAGATGACGGGAAAATATACAAACTGCTGAGAGTAATCGGGTCATTAAAGAACAAACCATTGCCCATGGTCCATGCGGAAGCGGATGAGATAATTAATATCCTCATACCTGAAGTCAGAGAGAAGGGGATAGAGGAACTGGTGGCCTGGAACCAAGCAAGACCCAATTTCACCGAGGAGTTAGCCATTATAAAAATAGCCTACCTCAGCAAGCTGACTGGGTCTCCCATATATGTCGTTCACGTCAGTACAGAGGAAGGGGTAAATGTGCTCTCTTCTTATCAGAAGGAAGGGCTTAACATTATTGGGGAAACCTGTATCCATTACCTGGCATTGACCGAGGATCGAGGGGGAGTACTGGCGAAAATAAACCCCCCGTTGAGAACTGAAAAGGATAAGGAAGCTTTATGGGATGCGCTAAAAAGAGGAGTTATCACCTGTGTGGGTACTGACCATGGTGCAAAGAAAAAAGAACATAAGGGAGACAATATATGGAAAGCCGCTCCGGGATTTCCGGGGATAGAGACGCTCTTCCCGCTGATGTTGACAGAGGGTATCAGGCACGGCTTGACGGTCTCTCAAATTTCAGAAATTCTGTCTGCAAATAATGCGCGAACTTTCGGGCTTTTCCCTAAAAAAGGGACGATTAATATCGGCTCGGATGCAGACCTAGTTCTGGTGGATATGAACAAAACAGTCACCCTTCGATCCGAAAATTTGCACACAACTGGAGATTTTACACCTTATGAAGGGATGGAGGTAACGGCTTGGCCTATGACAACTATTCTTAGAGGAAAAGTCATAATCAAAAACAATGAACTCATCAACAAAGGCCATGGAGAATTTGTCCCAAGATACCCCGATTAGGATACCAAGTGATTGTAATAAGTATGAACAGCAAAGCATACTTATTTATGATGCCTGTGCCGGCAAGAAGGGAGAATATAATAATGCTGCCCTGATTACCTTCCAGCGTAAATGTGGGAAGGTTTGCATTACTGTTGAGATAATCGATAAATTTCGAAGATAAACTCTTTAGAAGAGAGGGGGTGAATTGATAAAAAAATATTTGCTGAATTTCACAAACTGTGTCAATGTATTCATGTACGGGCTGTCGGCATCAAGCAGGGATTACCGAGCGTACCCACTTACACAAGACTTGAAAGACTTTGAAGAACTGCTTGTGGGCTATCTTTCTTGGATAATTCTAACAAGATAAGGAGGAAGTGTATCATGAAAAGAAGAACCTTTTACTCAGTTTCTAAGGCTATTGGAATGGTATGCTTAATTTCAGCTTTGATAGTGGTCAGTCCATGGTCACCCTGTAGCTGGGGCGGGGAGTACCCGGAAAGACCGATCTCGGTTGTGGTGGCTTACCCTCCAGGGGCTACGGATCGCGAGGCACGGCTTTTCTCCCCTGCGATTGAAAAAATTCTCGGTCAACCAATGCTTGTCGAGAATAGGCCGGGAGCCGGCTCAACAATCGGCACAAACTATGTTGCCCAGGCGAGACCGGATGGTTATACACTACTGTTCTGCCCTGCAACTTCTTTAACCCTTGCACCTCATCTACGCAAAATACCTTACTCGATTGATGATTTTATTCCGGTCGCATGCATGACTCACACGGCTCAATTACTTGCGGTAAGTACTGATGCCCCGTGGAAGACAATCCAGGAGTTTATCGATGATGCCAAAAAGAACCCCGGTAAAATCAAATTTGGAACTGCAGGAATGGGGACTATGGTTCACATATGTGGCGAAGCGACCTCTATGTTCGCAGGCTTCAAACTGACCATGGTCCCTTTTAAAGGTATGTCAAAGGCGATCAACGCTATGCTCGGTGGGCATATTGATGCTATTTTTGTCATGCCCCAGGCCATCTTACCACTAGTTAAGGGTGGGAAGATTCGGGCCTTGGCCAATTGTGCGAACAAGCGCTTCTTTGGTCTTCCCGATGTGCCCGCTGTTACAGAGGCTGGGATTAAGTTCGAAGATTCAGCTTCGGTAAACTGGTTCGGGTACGTCGCGCCCAAGGGAACACCACAGCCCATAGTGGACAAATTAATCGCAGCATCTCGTACAGTGATTACCGATCCGGAGATGATTAGTAAAGTCAAAAAAATGGGTGGTACTCCGGATTTCATGCCCACAAAGGAATATAAGGCTTTACTCGATGAACAGTCACGTTTTATGAAAAACATGGCCGCTAAGCTCGGTCTCGTTAAGAAGTAACAAAGGGGGAAACCGTGGCACGAAAGGATCTAGTCAGTGGAGCTTTCTGGTTTCTCATTTCCCTGCTCGTCATCCAGCAGTCCTTAAGCCTGGGTCTGGGAACCTTTCGTGCCCCGGGGACAGGGATGTTCCCTATGATCTGGGGAGTCGCCCTGGCCTTTCTCTCTGGTATGATCTTCTTCAGAGCGTTTCTCCGAGCAAGAAAAAATGCCAACAAGATGCGGTTGAACGTGAGCTGGTCGCCATTCGGCTGGCTCGGAATCGTGATTGCGGTCCTGTTGGCATTCAGGTTCGCCTTTCCACACCTGGGATTCTTCTTTTGTTCATTCGTGCTTTTGGTTTTTCTTTTTAGAGATCCTCAAAAGAAAGGATGGTTAGCTCCTCTTTTTGCAGCTATGATGACGGTCCTTGTCGGTTATATTGTTTTTCATGTTTTACTTATGATCCAATTTCCCAGAGGTCCTTGGGGATTAATGTGAAACAGGCAGTGAAATGGATGCATTCTTTCGCCTGATGGAGGGTTTTCAGGTTGCGCTGACCCCCATGAATCTGTTTTTTTGCTTATTAGGGGTCTTTACCGGGACACTCATTGGTGTTCTCCCGGGAATTGGCCCCACTGGCACAATAGCCCTGTTGCTGCCCATCACTATGAAAATCCCCCCTACTTCTGCGATCATCATGCTGGCAGGCATTTACTATGGAGCCTGCTATGGAGGCTCGACCACCTCGATCCTTGTCAATATTCCCGGCGAATCCATGACTGTTATCACGTGTCTTGACGGATACCAGATGGCCAGGCAGGGCCGGGCTGGTCCGGCTTTGGGAATAGCGGCTATTGGCTCCTTTATTGCCGGTACCGTGAGCATTATATTTCTCGGCTTCTTGGCAGTACCTATAAACAAAATAGCCCTCCGATTCGGGCCTCCAGAATATTTTAGCTTAATGGTTGTGGGGATCATGCTTGTCATCTATCTGGGCAGAGGATCCATTACAAAGGCTTTAATTTCCGCTTTTGTGGGCCTAATCATATCAACAATCGGGATGGATATTGTCACTGGAGAAGTCCGATTTGGATTCGGATCAATGGAGTTGGCAAATGGGATAGGCTTGGTTCCAATAGCCATGGGTACCTTCGGTTTAGGAGAGATATTTTTAAACCTGGAAACAACAATTGATCATGAAGTCTTTAAGGCAAAACTTGAAAGGATTTTTCCTAATTGGAACGACCTTAAGCAGTCCACCGGGCCGATTCTTCGGGGTACAGTATTTGGCTTTTTTCTCGGAATTTTGCCTGGAGGGGGGGCCACCATGGCCTCTTTTTTCTCTTATGCAACTGAAAAAAAGGTCTCGAAACATCCCGAGCGTTTTGGCACAGGAACTATCGAAGGTGTAGCCGGCCCGGAGTCGGCTAACAATGCCGCCGCCGGAGGTGCTTTCATTCCTTTGTTCACTCTGGGAATCCCTGCAAATGTTGTGATGGCCATGCTGCTCGGGGCCCTCATCCTTTACGGAATGGAGCCGGGTCCTTTGCTCATGACCGAACATCCTGAAATTTTTTGGGGTTGTATTGCTTCCATGTATCTGGGCAATGTAATGTTATTGATTCTGAACCTCCCCCTGATTGGAATGTGGGTTCAGGTTCTAAAGATACCATATCGCATTCTTTTCCCCCTTATCATTTTTTTCACTCTCCTTGGCTCTTATGCGGTTAGAAACAGCTCTTTTGACGTATTACTTTTGATTATTTTTGGGATTCTCGGCTATCTCATGAAGAAGTTCGAATATGAAGCCGCTCCGTTGATTCTGGCTTTTGTTTTAGGGGATCTGATGGAAAATGCGTTTCGTCAATCACTGATCATCGCTGCAGGTGATTTCGCTATATTTGTCACCCGGCCAATTTCAGCGGCTTGCCTTTTTGTGGCCTTCACCCTTCTTCTGAGCTCTGCCATCCCATGGCTTCGTCGAGGAAAGGAAATAATCTCTAAGGAATCACAAGATACTGAAGGTTAATAGACCAAGGAAATTTTCAGAATCATTAAAAATCAAAAAAATTATCAATGAAAGCACGATAGGGAGGCAGGATAATATTATATTACCCTTATTTTTTTGTATAATTTTTGAATAACTGAGGTGGCGGCCTTATAAATGAAGTCGGCACGAGAAGTGCATTTTTCCACCTCAGAGGAGTCGTATTCAATGAGGCAATGAGTGCTCTCAATAACGACCTAGGTGTGAGCGGCCAGAAGTATGAAGTGATGCTCGAGGCAGGACAAACTTGAAAGACATTCTCTTATCGCATTATTATTTAGGGATATGATGGAAGAACAGGGATTGACGAGCTTGTTGGCAGCATGGGCGTCGGGTCTTAGATTTGAAGATATTCCCCCCCTTATCTTGTCTAAAATTAAGGTTCATATTCTAGACACTTTTGGGGTTATGCTCGGAGGTGTCGGCCAAAGTCCCTCAAAGATTGTTTTTGAAACTATGGCGGCTGCAGGCGGTACTCCAGATGCCAGCGTGGTCGGATATGGTATTTCATTGCCAGCTATGCATGCTGCCATAATTAATGGAACCAGCGCTCATAGCGTGGAGCTTGATGATGGGTGTGCCGGAATTCATCCCGGTGCCCCAGTTGTACCTGCCGCATTTGCTATAGGTGAACGCGTGGGGGCCGATGGAAAACAATTCATAACCGCCGTCTTAGCTGGCTATGAGGTTGCTCTGAGGATAAATATGGCTACCTTCCCCTGGTTACGCCGACGAGGTTTCCATCCTACTGGCGCTTGTGGATGCTTTGGAGCGGCTGCGGCGGTCGCGCGAATACTGAAGCTGGGAACTATGGAAATGACTACCTGTTTAGGCTTGGCGGGAACACAAGCAACGGCCATCCGAAGTGGCTCCGGTCTTGGGTCGTCTATGATGAAGCGGCTCCATCCAGGCAAGGCTGCCCAGAATGGAGTATTGGCGGCTTTGCTTGCTGAGAGGGGATACTTGGCCTCTGACTCTATTCTTGAAGGGGAACGCGGGTTCCTAAATATGTTTGCTATAAAATATGATCAATCCGTGATTCTTAAAAACCTGGGAGAGACGTATCTTACGCATCTTTGTTATATTAAATCATACGCTGCGTGCCGTCATATTCACGGGCCGATAGATTCACTTCTGGGTTTGTGGCGGGAGTATGAATTCGAGCCTGAGAATGTAATCCAAATTACATTACGGATCTACCGGGAAGGAACATTTTATACTAAAAAGCATCCCGAAAGCTTCTCGGATGCTCAGTTTAGTATGCCTTTTTGTCTTGCGGTGGCCTTGGTCGAAAAGCAACTTTTATTACCCCAGTTTCGGGTGGAAAATTTGCGTTGCTCGAAGATAGCTCATTTAGCAGAAAAGATAAACATTGTATACGATGAAGAAATGGATAAATGCTATAAGGAAACAAAAAAGAGGGCTCATATTCTTGAGGTAAAGCTCCAAGACGGCCAGACACTTAAAAGGAGTACTTATCATCCCAAGGGTGACCCAAAGAACCCCTTGACGAAAAGCGAGCTCAGAGACAAATTTTTAAATCTGGCTCAGATGACGGTTTCCGAAAGGGATGCTGAAGATATTTTAAGATTGCTGGAAAATATGGAAGACATTAATAACCTGCATGATTTAGGAGAGTTATTGCGTGGAGCAAAACGATAAATTAAATCCCGGGATGATATTTTAAGGGTTCTTCCGTTCTCTGTTAGATTAATCTCAAATAGCCTACCTGGAATAAGAGATCCGAAAATGGAGAAATGGTAATGACACGTATTGAGGAAATGAAACGAATTCGTTGTACGGTGATGCGTGGGGGTACGAGTAAAGGGGTATACATCTTAGAGAATGAATTACCTGCGGATTCCGAGCTGAGAAAGAAGGTAATCTTAGCCATATTCGGGAGTCCTGACAAACGCCAAATTGATGGTCTCGGTGGAGCCGATCCCTTAACCAGCAAGCTGGCGATTGTTGGACCATCTCGGCGGTCTGATGCCGATGTTTCTTACACTTATGCTCAGGTCGCTATCAATGAACCCAATATCTATACTCGGGGCATCTGTGGAAATATTTCATCAGGTGTTGGCCCGTTCTCTATTGATGAAGGTTTGGTAAAGGCTGTAGAACCGGTTACGACTGTCCGGATTTTTAATACCAATACCGGAAAGATATTTATCGCCGAGGTGCCAACCGTTGGGGGAAAGGCCGCTGTTGAAGGTGATTACGAGATCTCAGGCGTTCCGGGCACCGGGGCTAAGGTTACCCTTGATTTTTCACAGACGGCCGGAGCGATAACAGGTAAACTGCTGCCAACTGGAAACGTAAAGGATAAACTTGTTGTAAAAGGGGTCGGTGAGTTGACAGTATCCATCGTTGATCTGTCTACTGTTGAAGTGTATTTCCGAGCAGAAGATATTGGGCTCACCGGAACCGAGAGTCCGGACGATGTTGACCAGAATCCGGAACTTCGCGATAAACTTGAGACGATTCGGGGGACGGCCGCCGCTAAAATAGGGATGGTATCTTCGCCGGAGGCTGCCCGAAAGGAGTCAGGAAATACCCCTCATTTGGTGTTTGTAAGCGAAGCAACCAATTATACTAATCATCTTACTCGTGAAGTTATTGAGGAGAAAGAAATAGATTTTGTTGCTCGAATGATGTATATGCAAATAATGCATAAGACTTATGCTGGCACCGGTTTATTATGCACTGGTGTGGCAGCAATGATTGATGGAACAGTAATAAATGATGTGATTCATCGAGGAACAACCGAATCGGGAGTTTTACGCATTGGGCATCCAGGTGGAATTGCGCCAGTGGAGGTGAAGGTAGAGAAGCGAAACGGAAATTATATAGTGCAGCGGATCGCCATCGGGCGAACGGCCCGGCGGATTATGGAGGGGTATGTTTTTGTGCGTCGAAGCATTATTAATAGCTGCGTTTAAGAAGGAAGGAGGTGCTGAATATGTCTTGGAAGCTAATTGAGGCGATGGAAGGAGCTAAAAAGGTTGTGGAGGCTAATGTTAATCCGGGCGATAATGTTCTCATAATCGGGAGTACGGATCTGGACCCTGTTGCTTACCATGCGGTAGGCGCAGTGGCCGCGGGAATGGGTTGTGAAGTGACATTTGCCTTGATTAAACCACGCACCCGTTTCGGCGAAGAGCCACCTAGGCCGGTGGCTGAAGCGATGAAAGGGGCTGATGTAGTCTTCCAATCAATATCCACCTCGATGTACCATTCTAGGGCTGCATTGGAAGCGGTTAAAGCGGGGTCTCGTCAAGTAAGTATGTATTTCCCTAAAGGGCAGGAAATAGGTGTGTTGCAGCGAGCTGCAAAAGCAGACCTAAAAGAGATACAGAGATTGACCCTGGAGGCAAAAGACTTTGTAGCCGATGCCTTGAAAAAGAGCTTGGATTGCCATATCGCCTCTGATCTGGGTACAGATTTCAAGTGTCGTGCAAGGGAAGATATTGATTACGTAAAGGTTGGCTTCGGGGCCTTGGTTGGTCCTTACCGGCAGGATTTCAAAATGGTCAGTGCCTGGCCACCGGCAACCATTCATGTTTTTGTTGATGAAGATAGCGCCAATGGTGTCTTTGTGGCTGATGGTTCGATGAGCGGTGTAGGCCCAATTAAAGAGCCTCTGAAAATGACGTTTAAGGATGGCTGGATGGTGAAGATCGAAGGTGGCGAAGAGGCGCGTAAGCTTGAGACAATTCTGGAAAATGCAGACGAAGACGCTCGCCATTTTTCAGCGGAAATTGGAATGGCCACTAATCCTATGGGCCAGCATACTGGTTTTGTCGCTGAAGACAAAAGGAGTACTGGAACTGTGCATATTGCAATCGGTTCTGCCCAGAGTGTCCTTTTCGTTTTGCCTGATTCCACAGAACCTTTCGGAAGAACAAAAAGCCTCCTTCACATGGATGCAGTGGCTAAAAAGGCAACTTTGGAAATTGGGGGCAAAGTTATCCTCGACAAAGGCCAACCTTGCTGGTAAACGGGGAGATGAATAATTGAGCAGTTTGCAAAACCTTTGCATTCCTGCGCGGAGCGGTAAACCTCGCAAAGTAGGCCTGACTGTGATAACCGACTATGGCCCAGACATCATGGGGTGGATGGGACGCCGCGGCTTGGAGGACTACTTGGAGATCGTAGGGCAATTCATCGATTGCGCCAAATTCCATGCTGCCGGGACATTAGTGCTGGGTTCGGAGGCTTATGAATGGATTCGGCAAAAAGTGAACTTGTATAATAAATTTGGGGTAGAGGCGTACCCTGGTGGAATAATGTCAGAAATAGCCATCCTGCAGAATAAACTGGATGATTTTTTCAAAGGTATTAAAGAACTAGGGTTTACTTCATTCGAATTGTCGGAGAACTTCCTCAGCATGGAGGCAGGGCAAAGGGATGAAATAATCCGCCGGGCTAAACAGGAAGGGCTGGAGGTTATTTATGAATATGGACGTAAATTCCCGAAAGAACCATTTGATGCCGAGGAAGTGGTTGAACTTGTTGAGCATGTGACTGCCCTGGGGGCCAAACGCTTGGTTATTGAACGTTTTGAGATCGATCTTTTCCGGAATATTCCCGGAAGGCTGCAGGATCTGATTGAAAAAATTGGGATGGAAAAGCTGGTTTTGGAGGCGGATCCCAATGAGTTTCCCAATTACCATATCTGGTTGATTGATACCCTCGGACCGGAAGTCAGTTTAGGCAATATTGCCCCCGGACAGGTGATACGTCTTGAACAATACCGGCGTGGGTTGGGTATCCCGGTGGGTTATCGGTTCTTGACTGAGAAGATGAAAAATAGTTAATATTCAGAAAAAAGAGTTGCCAATTTCCAATGGCTTCCGGAGGGCTATATGCCAGGGGAAAACATTGGTTGAAAAAATTTTATTGGCGAAATGACCCCACCTTCATTACATGGCCAGAAGGTTGGGTCAATATACGAGCTCAGGAATAAGAGTGTTCAGGTTTAACACATGAAATAATTATAATGAAAGGAAATATGCCCATGACAACGCCTCCCCCAGCAAACGTCGGTATGTCTCTTGAAGAGGTCGATACTCCAGCATTGCTCATCGACCTCGATGCTTTTGAACGTAACCTTGATCGACTTGCTTCCTCCCTCTCTCATACACAGGTCCGGCTCCGCCCTCATGCTAAGACCCATAAGTGCCCCGTCATCGCCCTCCGCCAAATAGCTCTGGGAGCGGTGGGAGTCTGTTGCCAGAAAGTGAGCGAAGCCGAGGCTATGGTATACGGAGGCATTTCAAATGTGCTTATCACCAACGAAATTGTGGGAATTCAGAAATTGAGGCGGGTGGCCTCTCTGGTTCGCCTCGCCGAGGTGGCGATCTGCGCCGATGATGCGGAGAATGTGGACGCAATCAACAATGTGGCACTGGACTTTCAAGTTCAAATTCCCGTATATGCTGAGGTCAACGTGGGCTCTGACCGCTGTGGAGTCGAGCCAGGGAAGTCAGTGCTTACGCTCGCCCAGAAGATTGATGCCGCTTCGGGCCTGTGCTTCGCCGGTCTTCAGGCATATTACGGCCGCACTCAACACCGCCGCAGCTACGAAGAGCGGCGTATGGCCATTGCCTCGGCTGTGGAAAAGGTGTCCCGTAGTATTGACCTGTTGAAAAGCCATGGCATCCCCTGCGACATCGTGACGGGCGCGGGAACCGGCACTTATCATTTTGAGGCCGAAAGCGGGGTGTATAATGAACTTCAGCCTGGTTCCTATATCTTCATGGATGCGGATTATGCCAAAAACCTGGACGAGCATGGAAAGCCTGTGAGCACATTTGACCACAGCCTCTTCGTTTACACAACAGTCATGAGCAGACCTTCCAAAAACTGGGCGGTGGTGGACGCCGGCCATAAAGCGGCGAGCATCGATTCCGGCATGCCCCAGGTATACGGCCTGGAGGAGGTGGAATACACACGGGCCTCCGATGAGCACGGAAAGCTTGAGACTCGCCGCTCCGACTGCCCTCTACGGGTTGGCAGTAAAATTAAACTCATACCCGGGCACTGCGATCCGACGGTAAACCTATACGACTGGTTCGTTGGTATTCGCAATAACCGCGTCGAGTCCATCTGGCCCATTACTGCGAGAGGTGCCGTCCTTTAGTGGCCCCAGTATCTTTTGGAAAAAGGCACAACTGCGAGAGCAGGCAGCCTTGTTCTGCTCTTGTAATGCTACTGGCAGAATATGTGGCTTTTTTTGCTCAAAAAATAATTTTTTCTGGAAAATTTTGCCAGAAATAGCCCGCTCCGTGCTTTTTAACCAAGAGGATGGTAATTTTGCCAGGATTTAAGGATGCTTAGGCTTCCGGGCTCCAGTAAATCCATGGCATAGTTTGGCATCCCAAAGAATCTGTACAGGAAATAAAGGCTATCAGATGCTTGTGCTGCCGAGGGCTTTCCTTTTATTAAGAGGAAAAGCCCTCGGAGGATGAAACGGAATGATGAGATTTACCAAATCACATCATTGGTCGGCACTATGTATCTGCATCTTGTCGCTTTTTCTCTGGCCAAGGCAGGCTTCCTGCATATCATCGGCCAAGTCCATTGGGCTTGTGGCTGTCATGACCGACTTCGGAACTACAGACTTCTACGTAGGAGCAATGCAAGGGGCCATGTACACCGTCAACCCTCAGGTGAGGATCGCCACCGTCACCCATGAGGTGGAGCCGTTCAATGTGGCTGAAGGGTCATACATTTTGGCCCAGGCAGCACGGGAGTTCCCATCCGGCACTGTTTTCCTGGCTGTGGTGGACCCTGGCGTGGGCACAGAGCGTCGCCCCATCGTCCTGCAGACCAGGGACGAGAAACTTTTCGTGGCCCCAGACAATGGCCTGCTCACCGGGGTGATGGAGGCCTTCGGCGTTGCTCACGCTTACGAGATCACCAATAGATCCCTCATGCGGCAAGGAACGATCTCTGCCACATTCCATGGCCGGGATCTGTACGGGCCGGTGGCGGCCCACCTGGCGGGTGGAACAAAGCCCTCGGAGGTGGGGCCGGAGATCACAGACCCGGTGAGACTGCCCATTGTCAAGGCAAGGCGGGAAGAGGAGGCGCTGGTCGGTTTTGTCGTTCACGTGGATCGGTACGGCAACTTGATCACCAATATAACGGGCATCCTGGCCAAGGAAGCCGGTCTGGTGCCCGGTGCCAAAGTATGCATCACCATTGGCGATCAGCGGCTCTCAGCAACATTTGCTGTTACCTATAATGATGTGCAAAAAGGGGACTGGCTGGCTCTGGTAAATGCCGAAGAGGTGGTAGAGATCGCCCGTAACCTGGCCAACGCTGCTCGGACCATAGGGGCTGCGGCGGGGGCACAGGCGAGATTGGAACTTACGCAATTGCCAACAGCGGCAAAATAGATTCCTCATACCCAGCTTGACAAGCACTGCTCGCGCTGTGGCGTGTTGTGGATATTGCTGAATAAAGTCTATGTCGGCTTGATGGAAGTCGAAGGCACTGCAAGGAAAGGAAATCATCGGCCAATCTTTAGCGCCAGGCTCTTCAATGCCGTCAATTCGTAATCCTGGTCAGCCATATTGTTGCCTATCTTATCTCATCTATTTTTTTCTCTATCATATTTTTGTGAGCCAGAGTCTGCGCTACAATGTCCGTTATTAGCCCTTTATATTCATAACGATCCGTTTTTACCATATCACCAAACTTGGCCTCTATTAACCCGGATTTTGCAGTAGAAGATTAAAAAACACGGAAAACACATTGTTTCTGCCAATATATGCGGGATATAAGCAATCACTTTCTAATTGCGTGGCACGGGCTTCCAGCCCGTGTTCAATCATGGAAAAGATGCCCATGTCACAATAAATTTCCATGAGGAGTTGTGCCTATTTTGATTAACTAACTGCATTTTTTGGGATAAGATACTTAGTACTCTATTTTTTTACCTTTACAACGCATAATAAAACGAAAATCAATATGATATCATTCAGTTAAATTTATGTTTCGCCTAACCGGACAAAAATGCCCATTATTATCATTCCTTATGGACATAAAGATCTTTCTAATGACGGCAGGTGGAATTCTCTCATTCGCCCATTAGCTTATTAAACCTGTGTTGCTGAAGTGATACGATTCATTACTGGACAGGCTCCGAAAATACTTTTTATAAAATCCCCTTCCATCGAGTGAAAAGATTATGTTCTAGGCCATACTGATCCAACAATCTTCCGACTGTATAGTTGACGATATCATCAATCGACTTGGGATGCACATAAAAACCTGGAGCAGGAAAGAGAACTTTTCCTCCCATCAATAGAATTTTCTCAAGAATTTTTACATGGCCAATATGGATAGGAGATTCCCGGAAGAGAATGATCAGCTTGCGACCTTCTTTCAAAACAACATCCGCGGCGCGAACCAGCAGATTATCACTGTATGAGTTTGCTATTGCTGAAGCTGACTTTACACTGCAAGGAGCGATGATCATCCCATCAGTGATAAATGAACCACTTGCGAGCCTGGAAGCAATATCATCGATATCGTAGTAGAAATTCGCCATTGTGATAACGCGATTTTTATCATGAATTCCCATTTCTTCTTTGATCGTAATCCATCCGGGATTCGACACGAGCAAATGGATCTCGATGTTCTTCTGCCTTAAGACTTCTAAAAGCCTAATACCATATATTACCCCGGAAGCTCCGGTGATACCAACAATGATCCGATTTACCATTTCTTTCCTCACTCATGCAAAACGAATTTTATCTGAGCATTCAATAGATTCTAAAACCATTCACAAGGCCCCTTGTTTTAAATGCCTTATGATTTTCTCTGTCAGGGCTGTCGCTCTTCCTAAAATGACTTGGATGTCATGATCTGTAATGTTGTCCCAGTGCATTCCTACCGTTACGACCACGTTTCTGTTGAGAGCAGCTGCGATTCGCTCTGAGGCTTCCTTGGCGATGATATCTTCTTTATGTCCTAAAAAGCAATACACGGATGCTGTTGAGCTGATCTTATTTGAGTTTTTTAGACTGGGTCGAGGATGTGCAATGCCCACTGCTCCTATGTGAGGAAGGTTCCCTCCAAAAATTGATATTATCAAATCTCTCCCTAAAGAAAATCCTTTGGCCTCCAAATTAAAAATTTCTTCTTCATTGGAGAGATGAAATTCTATATTCAGGCGATTCATTTAAATCACAATTATCTCAGAGAATTAAGGTTATAACATTAACTCAGGCAGCCAGAGAGCTATTATGGGGAAAGCCATAATTAATCCCATGGTTATCAAGTCACATAACAGGAAAGGAATTGCGGCTTTGTATATATCTCCCATTGTAGTACCTTGTGGAGCTACGCTCTTCATCACAAACAAGAGCAAACCAAAGGGTGGTGTCGTTTGCCCCATCTCTATATTAATAAGGAACAATATTCCGAACCACACCGGATCGAACCCTAGAGCATTAACTAAGGGCATAAATATAGGGAGAGTGATCATCATCATGGGAACCGCGCTCATAAAGGTACCAAGAAAAAGCAGGATAAGTTGTGTAACTATTATGAGGAGAATAGGAGAAAGAGGAAGGGATAGCATAAAGTGTACTAGACTTCGAGTAGCCTCGGTAAAGGCTAAAATTTGGCTAAAGGCTTTGGATCCCGTAATTATTATTAAAATCATAACTGTGATTTCCATGGTAGCGGTGAGGGCTTTCTTGAATACTTCCCAAGTCAGCCCTTTATATATGAAAGCAATAAGAACGGTCCCCAGAGCCCCGAGGGCGGCTGCCTCCGATGGCGTGGCAACACCTAAGAAAATCAGCCCCAGTACCAGAAAGATGATAAACCCTACCGGTAACGCATACTTAACAGTAACTACCATTTTGTCAGCTAGAGACGAATGTGTCACTTCATAGGAAGGTGCCATGGAAGGTTGAAGGTAGCATCTACCGATGATATAGATTCCATAAAAAAAAGCTATTATCAGGCCAGGAACAATACCCGCTATTAAAAGTTTTGCGATGGAAATACCAGCAAGGCTGGCTAACAGGATAGCCAAGGCACTGGGAGGAATTAGCATAGCTAGGCCTCCGCTGCCCATAACGGAACCAATGCTCATTGGCTTCTTGTACCCTCGGCGCTCCATCTCTGGTACCAGCAGTGTGCCCAACATAGCCGTAGTACCTGTAGTAGAGCCACTCATAACTGAAAATAAAGTCGCTGTAGCCACAGCTAACAAAGCTAACCTCCCGGGCAGGCGCCCAAACCACTTATTCACGGCATCAAGCATACGATAGCCCATTCCTGAGAGGAACATCAGTTCGCCCATAAGAACAAACATGGGTATAGGCAGCAATGAAAAAGTGCAGACCGACTCCCACATGCTGAGGCTAAGTTGCTGTAAACCTGTTGAACCGCCCCAGAGTATGACCACTCCTATGATGTTAATAAACATGAAACAAAAGGCTACCGGTAAACCTGTAGCCATCACAACTAATAAACCTCCTAAAATGAATAGGAGGACAAAAGGCCATTCCAATGTAAATACCTCTTAGACTGAACTCCTGGACTACCTCTTCAACCTTGTGGTTTGTTTAATCCTGCGCTCTCCCCCTCAGGTATTTATAAGCTTCTCTCAGAAACTGGATAGAAAGAAGGAAAGTACCTAGCGGAATAATGACGAAGAGATAAGCCTTTGGAATTTCCACGGCCTTGGTCAAAAGAACACCCCTCTGAAACTGATCCCAGTTGGCTTGAGCACTGTAAAACGAAATAATTAAACAGATGATTGCCCCTACAATATGGGTAACTATATTAAGGGTGCGTTGTGCTTTTGGCGCTAAATAAACAATAACTATATCTATGTTTGTGTGTAGTTTTTTTCTTAGGAGCCAGGGTGCGCCTAGAAAGGCAATCAACACCAAACCATATTCTGTGGCTTCGACCGACCAGGCTATAGGATTATTGAGAAGATACCTCATAGCAACATCAGCACAGACAATACTCCAAACGAGAAGGAGGATAACCATCCCTATGCAAAAGAAATAATCCACAATATGATCGAAAACGGCGGCAATCCTGCTTGGTTTCATTCTTTATCTCTCTCGCCTCAAAATCGACGTTCTATACCCCTGGATAAACCTTATCCCGATTTATTGGTTAAATTTTGCCAATCCTTTGATTTTATTATAGTAGGATCTTCAAAGCTAGAATATCGCCCGAAATTCTTCCACCGAATTCATCATTATGCCTGCCGAAGCCAACGGGCAAGTTTCCCGCGGAATCGAGAAAACCTCACGCTTGAAGTGAATCGCAATTCGGCCGAGTAATTCTCAAGGGGAAATCAACGCATGGCCCACTCATGAATTCATTGCAGCCAGCTCTTTAGTAACACGGCCGCTAAATTAACCATTGGAAAAAACTTATGGCTGACATAAGCACCTTAGCTGTTCTTTATGTGGTAGCAGCCCTCGGAGGCCATACCTTGTACTCGCTCAACCTCTCGGTGGACAAGAGGGTGCCTGTTTCAGCGCTCTCTTACTCGGCTCCTATCAATTCCCGCCAATGCATCCGCCACACGCCAAAAGTAAATGCACCCACATCGGATATCCCTAATCTTGAACTGGTTCAAAAAGCCACTATCCAACTCACATCACCGCACCTTCACTGACACGCCTTTGTCCACCTTACGTCCGTTTCCTCTAACTCGATGTTCCCGCGAAATGTTCATGGCTAAGATGTGCCATCACAAACCACGAATTATGCTAGCCTCTCTCGTCAGTTCTCTAGCTGGCAAGCTCGAGAAATCGCTGGAGCACCAGTGTCAGATCCAACTTTTTCGGCTGCCAAGGTATTACGTTGCCCAAAATAATGACCTAATAAGGGTTTCACATGTCATGAAAAGTGGTCCTTACACTCATTGATCATGCAAAATTTAGAAGCCTATGCTGTCTACTTTCTTGAGAGCTCTTTTAATCTGGGGCCTAATTCCGGTGATTTTTTGATTATATGCTTCCATGTTGCATCATAGAAGAGTTCAACATACCGAGCAGCATCAGCAGGGGAAAATTTAATAGGTTGCATGCCTGCTTTCCTATACAATTTGAGAGTTTTTTCCTGATGATTAGCCCAGATAGGATTCCACTCCTTTTCCAACTGAATCATTGTTTTTACCATCAAGTCTTGCAAATGATTGGGAATTTTGTTCCAGGAGCCCAAAGAAGCCAGCATGACCAAATCTGAGTCACCAAATCGATGATCAATATAGTACTTGCATACTTCTGGCCAGTTCGCATCAAGGACTCTGCTGCTAACTGTCCAAGCAAATCCATCGACCAAACCCCGCTCTAAGGCAGTATAAACATCCCCGCTAGGCAGAGAGACATATTTAATACCTAAAGCAGCAGAGAACGGTTTATAGACAGGTGACATTCGCAGCTTCAGTCCAGATAGATCTTGGGGGGTCTTAACTATCACATTGGTGTGAAGTTGATAGCCCGCGGGCGATTTTATATTCCCCAAGAAATGTAAGCCGTGTTTTTGAAAGGTTTCACCCAGGAGTGCATAAAAGCCTGTCTCCCGCAGCTCCATAGGACTTAGCTTCACAGCAACGGGAGCTAAAGATTCCGGCATTATTGGAACAGCATAGTCCGATGGGCCTATATATATATCAACTATTCCTTTTCTGCATGCCTCATATTGTTCAAATGAGGGGATTACCTCTGGTCCACCCAGATACTTAATTACAAGTTGCCCCTTTGCCCTGTCTTGGACTTTCTTTATCCAGTCAAATGCCTGGTTGAGATTCGCGATCGGTCCGGGCTTCCAGGGGAATGCTGTAACAGCCTTAAGCTCCACTGGTTCAGCCTTTGCTTCAGAGCCACAAACTGTCCCGATGAGCAACCCCACCAATATTATGATGATGCAGCTGCAAGCTGGGATCAAAAGGCTTTTCGTTTTCATCGCGATAAAAATCGCTGGCAAATTATACACTTGACTTCTCTGGTTTAGCATTTTTTTTCCTCCTTCTCTTAATTTTGTCGATTATTGATGTGTATTGGAACAGAAATTATCTCCTCTCTATTCCTGATACGGCCCACCCGCTTCAGGATTAGGATAAGAGACATCCCCCTTTCCCAAGAAACCTTCTTATTCCAGCTATATTAAATTCTTTGTATGCCAGCAAAGATTGAAAATTCATCAACTCACCGCAACCGGGCTGCAACTCTCCGCATTTTATAGTCACTAAGAGCGCTTTTGTAAGCCGTCTCTACCACTTTGAATCAAACAACACTAGTCAATGATATTTCAACATCAGTTCTCGACAAATAGCATCAAAGTGGTCTTTCTCCTTGATATAGGTCCAAAAGAGTCAAGTTCCAAGGTGGCTGCAACTATGCTTCTCCATTTTCGCCATGTCAATACCAATATTTTTTCAGCACCATTCTGGATCTGCTTAATGAATTGTTTAGCTCGGAGATCGCTCCCTCAAGAATCTAAGACATCTGGCTGCTGATACAATCATAACTCTTGGCCTTAGCCCTCGGTATTGAAAACCCAGGTTTATGTAATTTTGTATTTTTTCCAGCGTTTTCTTACTCGTTCAAGTAACTCTTGGCTGGGCTTTAACGTGGGTGGATGACTCAATCCTAACCACTCTTTGCGAGGGGGGAACTCATGAGTCATTGGCCAAGTGGCATCGATTACCATCCTATCTGTTATACCGCCCCACTCCAGCGGTTTCGAAGGGTCAAGCATAGATCCATGCTCGAGGTGTGTTATTACTGCCCTACGAGCTTGAAATCTTGTATTTACAGCCCATAGAACGTTTTCTAAGTCGAAAACGTCAATATCCTCATCCACAACTATTACATGCTTGACGAATGAGCCTGCCTTGCATGCAAAAAGAACTCTTGAAGCGTCGATGCCATGGCCTTCGTACTTTTTCTCAATACTGATAATGGCCGATAACCAGGGATCTGCACCAGTAGGGAAATAGATATCTTTGATACCAATGAACCCAATCTCTTCGAATGCCTTCAAGGCCAAGGCGCTACTATTTACAGATGTTAACATATGATCCTCGTTGGGAGGCATACCTTCGTAAGTTCCCTGGAAAATAGGATTCTGCTTGTGCATAATACATTTCACATTGATCACAGGCCTGGGTAGACGAGATCCACCAAAGTAACCGGTATGCTCTCCAAACGGTCCTTCATCTTTCCTTTCTCTAACAGGCATCTCACCTTCGATGACAATCTCGGCATGAGCAGGAACGTAAAGATCATTTGTCTCACACTTCACTACCTCTAAAGGAGCCTTTTTTAAAGCTCCTGCTATTGTCCATTCGTTCACATATGCAGGGAAGCCCCCTGCTGAGGTCAAAATGCACACCGGATCAAGACCTATGGCAATGGCCACAGGCATCGGTCTCCCCATTTGTTCATACTTCGAATAGATAATTGCATTATGTTGCCCTGGCGCTAAATAGATGCCGCAAGTCCTTTCATCATGGATCATAACGCGGTGAACAGCGCAATTTTGCCAATTTGAGTCTGGATCCTTGCAAACAACAGTATGAAGAGTGCCGATGTACCTCCCTCCATCCATTTCATGCCACCAGGGTGCGGGGAATGATAAAAGATTAAGGTCACTGGTGTGATAAATCTTCTCCTTGCAAGGCCCATCAGAAACAATTACCGGCTCGATTGGATTCTTGGCTCTCTGTATGTATTCATGGGTGATTTCTCGGAGTGGCGTATCAGGAGATAACCCAAGGGCAAGTGCAATTCGTCGTCTTGTCGTGAGTGCACCCACAAGTAATGGACTATGGTAGTCCTTTATATTTTCGAAAATAATGGCAGGGCCCTTTCGGTGGTTCACTTCATGCATAATCGCCCCCACCTCGTACTTCCAATCTACCTCTGCATTCACCCGTCTCAGCTCCCCAAATTTCTCAAGTAAGTTAATGAAAGGCCGTAAACCCGTTTCAACGGTCATGATTTGCCTCCTCTCTCATGTCATCGAACCTTGCGGTATATGAAAAATGTCATCCTCAATCTATAGTGACTGGTTATCATAGTTATTATTTATTATTTATCCCAAATGCTTACCAATAGGGCTTTAGAGAAGAATCTTTTAAATTGTGACCTGAGTTTCCTCCATTTCTTGGACCTGAAGGTTTTGTCTGATTAAAAAGAAAATGATGTAAGCCCGCATTCCCGTTATAATTTCATGGGATTAACACAGGGAAGGAGGTTCATTCTATAGCTCATGTATAACACAGTTTTTCATCAGATGCTACAATTCGTTCCTCGCAGCGAGTTTGAAAGCTAGCGAAGGTCGCGTTTTTATTTATACGTCCTTTGGTCTTCTCCAGATCAAGATGCTTGAAAGCCTCCTGGAATTACGAGCCTAGTGGCTGAAGGAAAGGAAGCAAATCCCAGCTAAGTGTCTCTAAGGATAAAAGAAAGGCAATTCCATAAGCTTGCTCTTCATAAGAGATACGCATCCAAATTTCCGGGAGCCCACTCAAATCATCACGGCCTAACTTGGTAAGGGCCTGTCCAAAATCCAGCTGAGGAGTTTCGCACGAAATCAAAGGCGGGGTACTCATACCCGGGTTGGCATTAATGGGAATCCAGGATGTGGAGTCCATATCATACTCAAAGCCGGCCCACCAGACCTCAGGACCTCCGGCGCCCCGGACAACAACATTATTCAACACCATCCCACAACCATTGGTTGAAACATAAGCCAGATCTAAGACGGAGAAAATATCTTCCGTTAGCAGGGGGGATCCCACCAATGTTCCTCCTACGATGGCAGCTATTAGCTCATCGTCACGCTCCTCTGTTTCTCCGCCTTCTGTAAGCTCACATTCCCTCTTAACAATTCCTATGTCCTGAACAATCCAATATCGGCACAGCTCTGAATTCTCTCCATCCTGGATCCGCATTTCAAATCGAAGAGCATCGTCAAAGATTCCGGCAGGCACTGTAACACTTTCGACTTCTTGCAATGTGACCGTTATCTGGACGGTACCCATTACACTCCATGATCGGGACTCACCTAATTCTATCTCTCTCGGGAATTGGAGAAGAGGCGGGTCGAAAAACTGAGCGTCAGCTATGGAATTTCCTTCACAATTAATGAAGCCAAAAGATTTTAATCCCTCGCTGTCCCAGGCCTGGGCGTCGCCCTCCAGTTCCCAGCAGCCAGGCTCTAATTCTCCAATAATAAAAACCTCCGTACCATCTATGAAGATTGATCTGGATACCAAATCCCTAGATCTCTCCACCCGTGTATCGCCATTCTCGACCACAGTCTTACGGTTGAGCCAGACATTGCCTACCTGAAGGGGGTAGTATTGGCTAAGATCAAAGGCGATAGGCGCTTCAGCCAGGCAGATTGACAGGAATATTTCTCGGTTGCCGTCAGCGTTTCCCCCGGTAAGGTCTCTGTTGGAGTGAAAGGCGATGCGCGTGCCGTCGGCATTGATTTTTGAGGAGAGGTTGGAACCTTCAATAGTGCTGGTGATTTGTGTGAAGGTGCTGGTGGTGGTATCAAACAGGAATATCTCAAAGTTGCCGTCCGCATTTTCCCCGGTGATGTTCCTGTCGGAGGAAAAAGCGATGTGAATTCCATCAGCGTTAATTGATAAGTTGAAAATGTCACCTTCGGTAGTGCTGGTGATCTGTGTAAAGGTGCTGGTGGTGGTATCAAACAGGAATATCTCTTCATTACCGTCTGCGTTTCCCCCGGTGATGTCCCTATCGGATTGAAACGCAATGCGGGTGCCGTCGTCGTTGATCGATGGGGTAACGCTGGAGCCTCCAATGGTGCTGGTGATTTGTGTAAAGGTGCTGGCGGTGGTGTCAAATAGGAATATTTCCTCGTTAGCGTCCGTGTTTCCCCCGATGAGATCTCTGTCGGAGTAAAAGGCGATGCGGGTGCCGTCGGCATTGATTGATGGGAGGAGGTTGGAACCTCCGGTAGTGCTGGTGATTTGTGTAAAGGTGCTGGTGGTGGTATCAAATAGGAATATCTCCTGGTTACCGTCCGCATTTTCCCCGGTGAGGTCTCTGTTGGATCGAAAGGCTATGCGGGTGCCGTCAGCATTGATCATTTGTATGAGGTTAGAATCTCCGGTAGTGCTGGTGATTTGTGTGAAGGTGCTGGTGGAGGTGTCAAAAAGGAATATCTCCCAGTTGCCGTCTGCATTTCCCCCCGTAAAGTCCATGTCGGATGCAAAGGCGATGCGGGTGCCGTCGGCATTGATTGATGGGAGGAGGTTGGAACCTCCGGTAGTGCTGGTGATTTGTGTAAAGGTGCTGGTGGTGGTATCAAATAGGAATATCTCCTGGTTACCGTCCGCATTTTCCCCGGTGAGGTCTCTGTTGGATCGAAAGGCTATGCGGGTGCCGTCAGCATTGATCATTTGTATGAGGTTAGAATCTCCGGTAGTGCTGGTGATTTGTGTGAAGGTGCTGGTGGAGGTGTCAAAAAGGAATATCTCCCAGTTGCCGTCTGCATTTCCCCCCGTAAAGTCCATGTCGGATGCAAAGGCGATGCGGGTGCCGTCGGCATTGATCGATGGGGAAAAATTGGCTTGGCCTCCCCCTGTGGTGTTTGTGATCTGTGTGAAGGTGCTGGTGGAGGTGTCAAAAAGGAATATCTCCCAGTTGCCATCCGCGTTTCCCCCCGTAAAGTCCATGTCGGATGCAAAGGCGATGCGGGTGCCGTCGTCGTTGATCGATAGGCTAGTGCTGGAGCCCCCTGTGGTGCTGGTAATTTGTGTGAAAGTACACGAAAGCTGTCCAATTGCCGTCTGATGCCAGATCCCAACTAAAATAAACGACAAGATCAGCACAGCCATCCTTTCCAGATGTAAAGTTTTATGCCCGATAACTCGATGAAAGCAATCAAGAACCTCTCTCTTTCCCTTGCTACTCATTAGCATTTCTCCTCTAATGAAAACTAAACTACCAATAATTTTCTCGATAGTTTTCCCCACTTTTTTTGCTACCTCATGCCGCTGAAATGAGCTGATCCATGATGCTTAAGGAAATGCTTTTCAAGCATTAGAGTATATTCCTCCCGGATGAATTGTCCAAGTAGTTGATTATTATAAAGCAGGAGCTAACAATACAATTCAACGTATTGCTAAAGCGATAAGCGATAGTGGAGAGTGAACGGCATCCCGCACACCTCTCCTGGCTCACATTCCCCCGCACCAGTAGCCCAAAACTGTTGCCTGTTGACTCAGGC
>CAZTAS010000046.1:0-32124 GCA_964611635.1 uncultured Thermodesulfobacteriota bacterium | reverse complement strand
TGCTTAATTGCTAATTTTTCATTTTGCAATTAAAAATCTTTTCTTAAGTAAGCGCCTATGGGGATAAACCCCGCCCCTACGACGGAATGATAAAGTGCGGTGCGAGACGCATGCACCTATAGTGATGGATAATGCGTTATTATTATTGGTTTTAAAACACAAATTCTAAGTTAAACCGGAGAGATAGTTTTTTTTAAGCCTTCGGCTCGTAAGTGCCACCCAACAGACGATAAGTCTTAGGGCCACCTACCGCGATCCTGGCGACTTTCCATCCAAGTACCAGCCCGCTACAAGAATGGGTTAAGAGCAAGATTTTTCTGCAACCAAGAAACGAGCTAGACTAGCTATTCCTCGCTAAAGAAGTCCGAATCGATGCGCTTTACCTCGTAGCTGGCAACCTTCGAGACCCCGAGATCATAATCGATCATGAACTGAGCGAGTTCAGTACCATCTATCAAAACGACTTTGTTATCGATTCTTGATGCGTACTCACGGGCGTCATTTGTAAATGTTGCAGTGGTAATCAATATCCCCTTTCGTGCTCTTTGGCCCTGCAGAGCACCAACAAACTTCTGCACTTCGGGGCGGCCTACTGGTGCGTTCCATCTCTTTGCCTGTATATAGATGATCTCTAAGCCGAGGCGGTCTTCTCTTATGATTCCATCTATTCCGTCATCGCCGCTTCGGCCTATGGCCTTCCCTGCGTCCTTTAGGGAACCGCCATAGCCCATTCTTACAAGCAACTGCACTACAATCCTCTCGAAGAAAGCGGGCGAGCATCTCATAATCTGAGCCAACAACTCTTGTGCAAGATTATTGCGAACCTTTTGATAAGCTTCCTCGATCGCCTCATTCGGGCTTTGTGTTTCAAATTCGCAAATGTCTGCAACCGATTGAGGAGTTTTATCTTTCCGAGAACGACTTCGAAATTCTATGAATTCCGAAAACGGCTCTAGGAATTTAACATTGATCTCTGCGGGATTTTGTTTCAGGACATCTTTGCCCCGCTGAGTGATACAGAAGTAGCCACGGCGTGTGGGTTCAAGGAGGTCAGACTGCTTCAAATAGGCGCGTGCCCATCCAACTCGCATATCGAAACGTGCCCGCTGACCACTGGGCAGTAGTTCATTTCGCTCTTTTGCTGAAAGTCCGAAAACATCTGCCAAATGGTCGATGGCCTCCCGAATGGAATGCTCTTTACCGTCAGATGCGAATTTAAGCAAAGGGAGTATAATGCTTTGGAATTTAGGTATCGGCATTGACACCTCTCTCTGGTCTACACTTCAGTTCGATCATTTAAGTAAGTCCATTTACAGAGGAAATTCCTTTGCCCTCTAACTGGGATTAAACATAAAAATTTCTCTATAACCCAAGAACCATCGAATATTGTATTTCAAAGGGTCTTCACGCTCTTACAATATTATGTGATTGAGATTCAGGTATGAGAAGAGAGCATCTCGCATCATCAACTTGATCTTCTCATAACTATTAGATACCGGAAACCATCAAAAGTCAACATAATTTAAGATGTTAGTCTTGTTCTCCCTATAGATACAATTATGGAAACTCGAAGCAGGCGTCTGGTGAGTAAATCAATGGAAATTGATAGACACAGGCCGCAGATATTCAGCCCAGATGTGCATTTTTCAAAAACTCATCCGAGTTCAAAATCTCCACATAAAATTTGTAAAACCATAATACTTTAGATCTTTGAAAAAAGAATAAGCTGGCAATTTAAGAAATCCTCTGGTGATCGAGCCTTAAGAGCTTTTTTTGCGATGGCAAGGATGATTTCCACCGGATTATGGCCTTGTAATTCAGCGGATCGAAACAAGGTCATCAGAATCGATTGAGTTTTTGCTCCATCCTCGGATCGGTTTTGCTGGGAGACCTTTCGAGTCAATAAGGGTTTGCGCATCTGCTGCTCGGCTGGGGCTGATCAGATAATAGCAGAGCTTTGGGGTAACGAAGCACCACAGCCAATGGGTGATACCGTTGAGCCTCCAGCCCGTCTCGTCGGCCGAGAGGACCGCGCTGTGGGAAACCTTCTGCCCGATTTGATCGTAAAGGGGTTCCAAAAGCCAGGCCAGGCTCTTCCAGGCCCTGGTGAGACCGCTGGCACTGAGCTGAAAGCTGGAGAAGACAGAGAACATTTTTACCAGGTTATTCACACTGACACCTATCAGGTAATGAAGCCAGGCGGTGAAAACCACCAGTCTGAGCAAAGCTGTTTCGCTTGAGGTTGTTCTTCGGTCGCAGGCGAGCAGGGAGCTCGATGAATCCTTTCTCTTCCAGACACAATAACAGGTCTCGGGCTGCATATTCTTTGAGCTTACCATTGGGCTGCACGCATCCCCAGGCTTGGCATAAAGCCCTGGAGATATGGGACCTGCCTTCCCCGCAGAACTGGGCAACGGTACTCTGAATGAAGCAAATGTCTTGAGGCCCCAGATCACGGGATCGGTACCGGAAGATGACAGATTCCATAACGTTCTCCTTGATTCTGGAGAACGTTATACAACATTATCAACTCTGACGCCAGCTTTTTCTTATTCTTTTTTCAAAGAGCTTTTTTCAAAGCGCTAAAGTGTTATCCTTACTTTATTATTTTTTGGTTTTTGGATGCCTTACCAGATCTTTTTTCCGATAAATTTATATAGTTGCAGGTCTCACTGTAGTCCCGAGTTGATACAATATGGCAAGACCATTTAAATGCCCAGGCTGTTCCTCCTCGAAAACAACGTGGAAAGGGTATCGGAAGCTGAAAGCAGGAAAAGTGAGGCTTCGAAAATGCACAAAATGTGGGAGGAGGTTTACCACCAGACACTGGGTTTATTGTGGAGGGGGTGATGGAAAATGAAGGGAAGACCTCAAAGACCTGAGAATGAGTTCAAAGCTGGCGCCGTGAGGGCCTCTATCTGGTCCAACCTGAGGAAAACCGGCACTGGAAATTGTTTCAACAGCCGCAAGCTGGTTCTGGAGCGTATATACAAAGACAGTCAAGGCAACTTTAAAACGACCAACAGCCTTGATATTAACAATATCCCTAAAGCCATCATTGTATTACAAAGTATTACAAATGTCATACAAACACTTGATGATAGCAAATCGAAAAACAGAAACCATCAAAAACGATGATCCATGGGCCATGGAGGAAACAGTCGCGATAAAATGACTATTGACCACTTCGACGAGGAGGATCACTTCTTTATTTCCACTTGGCGGCCGGGATTGTCAGATTTCGAGCTGGTTAGGTATTTAAGGAGGATTATTGCGGCAATCGGGGCTAAACTTGAAAACTTTGGCAGAGACACTACGAAAAATGCAGATGCTGTGGCTTTTGAGAAGGCGCTCCTCCTGTCCGCACAAAAAGAGTTGAGTAAGTTAGAGTCAAAATTGTTCATGATATGACTTATGACAGGTTCGCTCAGTCTGCCGACTTCCGATATTCCTTTGAAACCTTTAAATTTTAAGAAGTTACGTACAGTGGCAAGACACGTTGCAAAGCATTCGAATTGTACTTACGGTTAAGGATAAGAAGGCTCTGGAAACGGGGGTAAAATCCTCTAAAACGGAACTGAGAATCGCCTTGCGAGTATAACTTATTTGTATCTCGGCTGAAAGTATCTTCACCCGTGCAATTGCAAGAAAGAAAAGCTTCTAGAAGTCAACACATGGAGGCCGCACTTTACCGAAGAAAGGCTGGATGGCCCGCACCATGATAAAGAGACCGAGTGGTGTATTCCGGCCAAGCCGGATGCGGCTTCTCCTGCGGGATACGTTACAAGGACAAAAATCCTTATGGTAAAACCTCTGGGCGATGTATCGAAGGATTACGCCTTGAGCGTCTTGAGCCGCTATGGGATTCACTTGCGGAAGCGCCGCAACTGGTGTGTCCTCATCGATTCAGCATTTGCTGTCCGGGTGGCCGATATCGTCGGCCTGTTCTTGGAACCTGCGGAGAACGCCGGGATGCTCTGTGTGGATGAGAACCCCGATATTCAGACCCTGGAGCGTGCACAGGGGTGCATGCAGATAACCAACCACCGTGCTCAGAAAAGGGGTGACATTTTCATGTTGCCATGACACTCTGGATATTATATTAATTTAAATGACAAATGGGATTAATGGGGAGTGGAAAGAGCATGGACGAGGTGAAAAAATATGCTTTTACCACGGTGCTGGATGCATACTTTGAGGAAGTTTTAACCAGGATCAGGGATGCTTTGCAGAGCGAGGGATTCGGAATTATCACAGAGATCGACGTGAAGGCGACATTAAAAAAGAAGCTGAACAAAGAATTCAGAAAGTATATGATACTGGGAGCATGTAACACTTCAATGCCTATCGATCCCTTACCGTGCATTTGGATGTTGGTCCTATGTTGACTTGCAATGTCATTGTGTACGAAACTGATAATGGAAAGACCCGCATTTCAGCTATCAATCCGATTTCAGCTCTTGAGGTCATACGAAGCAAGGAATTAAGAGATTTTGTCGACGAGTTCTCGAGAAAATCAAAAGGGATCATCGAGCATTTGCAGAGAACTGGTTCTTAAAAGATAGCGGCAACGAGCTTGAATGAAACGCTTTTCTTTTTCCAGTTTGCGTTTTCGGTTAGTTTGCCTTGTCCTTATCGCTGTCATTCCAGCATGGGGATTTCTGCTTTATACTGCTTTGGAAGAGAAGCGGCTGTCCAATATTGAAGTTCAGAATCATGTCAATCGATTAGCCGATTTTGCTGCTCAGGAGGAAGAGCGATTCATCGAAGAAGCCCGCCAGATCATTATCACACTTGCTCGATTTATCCATTTACACTATTCTGACCCGGGGCAATGCAGTGCATTTTTTGCCGATCTCCTTAAATATTATAGGCGTTACGCAAACTTCGGCGGTATAAAGCCGAATGGCGAGGTATTCTGCAGTGCGGTGCCCATTAGCCATTTTGTCAATGCCTCTGATCGTGCATGGTTCCAGCATGTTATAAAAACACGCGATTTTTCTGTGGGCGAGTACCAGGTGGGGCGAATCACTGGCATGCCCGTCATGGTTTTTGCTTACCCTGTAACGGACACATCAGGACAACTTCTGGCGGTGGCTTTTGCTGCAATGGATTTGAAATGGCTCAACCATATTGAGCTCGATGTGGAGAAGCACCTACCCCGGAGGTCCGTGCTTACCAAGTTGGATCATCGAGGAATTGTATTGTTCCGCCATCCTGAGCCAGAAAAGTGGGTCGGTCATTCTTTTCCAGATATGAATCTTGTCAAGGATGTATTGAATCAAGAGAAGGGCACAAAAGAGACTACCGACTCAGAGGGCAATGTATGGCTCCATGCGTTTGCGCCGGTGCGCGCTTCCTTCACCGAGAGAAATGTTTTCCTCATCCTCAGTATCCCGAGGGAGGTCGCCTATGCCTCTTCAAACCGCATTTTTATCCGCAGCCTATTGTGGTTTGGGTTTGTGGCTGCAGCGGCGTTGATAACTGCCTGGGTTGGCAGTAGCCTTTTTATTTTGCGGCGGTTGAATGCCCTGGTTAAAGCTGCTCAACGGCTGGCCACCGGCGACCTGAGCGCCCGCACGGGACAACCTTATGGACGTGGGGAGCTCAGCCAGCTGGCCGTCGCGTTCGACGAAATGGCGGAGGCTCTTGAGCGGCACGAAGTTCAGCATCATCAGGCTGAAAAGGAAATAAGGGATTCACGCGAACAGTTGAGGAACCTTTCCCTTTATTTGCAAACCGCGAGAGAGGAAGAACGATCGCGTATCGCCCGTGAGATCCATGATGAGCTGGGGCAGGCATTGACGGCTTTGAAAATAGACCTGGGGTGGTTGAGTAAAAGGCTGCCTGAAGATCAACATTCGCTGCGTGATAAAACGAATGCCATGTCGAGGCTCATTGATGTGATTGTGCAGACGGTGCAGAGGCTTTCCTCAGAATTGCGGCCGGGGGTATTGGATGACCTGGGCCTTGCGGCGGCCATTGAATGGCAGGCAGGAGAATTCCAAAGCCGTACCGGAGTACAATGCCATATTACTATAAATCCCGAGGATCTTGTTCTAAGTAAAGAAAAATCCACCGCAATTTTTCGTATCTTCCAGGAAGCGGTTACCAATGTTATTCGCCATGCCCATGCAACGATGGTGGAAGTAAAATTGGAACAGCAAAACAGCATGGTGGTTCTGGAAGTGAGAGACAATGGAAGAGGGATAACTGAGAAGGAGGTTTCCGCCCCAAAATCTTTCGGACTCATTGGGATACGCGAGCGCGTGAGATTTTGGGGAGGCGAGGTGAATATCCAAGGAATGAAAAATAAAGGGACAACAGTAATGGTGAGAATTCCCATGGATAGAGAGGAGACACCCGATGATACGGGTACTAATCGCGGATGACCATCCAATTGTCAGGCAAGGCTTGAAACAGATCCTCGCAGAAGCTCACGATATGATTGTGGCTGATGAGGCAGGCGACGGGCGTGAACTGTTGGCTAAAATGAGGAATAACGAATATGATATAGTTTTACTGGACATTACCATGCCGGGCACGAGCGGGCTTGATCTTCTGAAACAGTTGAAAATCGAAAAGCCAAGGCTTCCCATCCTCATACTGACCATGCATCCTGAAGAACAATATGCGGTCCGGGTCTTGAAGGCTGGTGCTGAAGGGTACTTGACAAAAACAAGCGCCCCTGATGAGCTAATTGGAGCCATACGAAAGGTCTCGGCGGGAGGGAGGTACATAACCTCATCTCTCGCGGAAAAGCTGGCCATGCACTTGAAATGTAATGAAGAAAAGCCCTTGCACGAGGCGCTCTCAGATCGCGAGTATCAGGTACTCTGTATGATCGCCTCGGGAAAAACGGCTAAAGAGATCGCCGGTGAAATGACGCTCAGCGTGAAAACCATCAGCACCTATCGTTCACGGATCTTAGAAAAATTGAACATGAAGAGCAATGCGGAGCTCACCCGTTATGCCATACCAAATCAACTGGTAGACTGAAACACCTACCCAAACTATATACCTGCCTAAAACTCTCTACTCCCGATATTCCACGCCTGTCTGCCATGAGAAATCATCCTCTCTTTTTGTAGGACAAACACCGACAGCTTCAAGTATTGAATTCCTACAAAAAAATCAGACAAACACCGATTTATCAATTCCCTGATCATGGTTAAAGTAAGAACATATATTAATCAGACTCCGTTCATCATAAGGATGGAAGCCATGAAAAAAGTTTTTTCTTCAAGGAGGAATGCCATAGTCGAAAGAAGCTAAATGGAAAAATAAGCTCAGGAGAAAAGAACGCTTTGCGTTAATGTCACGCCGGCCGATGCTTTGAAGATAATACAATGACTTACATTTAAGGAGTTGATCATGTCGAAGATGACAAACCAGAAACACGGTCAGGGTGATCGGTTTGTTCGGATCGCCGTTGGTATTGCTGCCTTAGGAGGAATGCTATTTGGATACGATACCGGCGTAATCTCGGGTGCCATATTGTTTATCAAGAAAGATTTTGCTCTTTCATCAGCCATGCAAGAGGTTGTGGTGAGTGCGGTACTGATTGGCGCGGTGATTGGCGCAGTAGTCGGCGGAAACTTGGCAGACCGTTTTGGCCGCCGTAAGCTCATAATCCTGGCGGGCGTCATCTTTTCCTTGAGCGCCATCGAAACCGCTTTGGCACCTACCCTACCAACGCTGATTTTTGGACGGATCGTTGTTGGTATCGCCATAGGCATTGCTTCGTTTACTGCGCCGATGTACATCTCAGAGGTATCCCCAGCCAGGATACGCGGCTCCCTGGTTTCTATTAACCAGCTCGCTGTTACCATTGGCATCGTTGTTGCTTATCTGGTTGACTATGCACTCTCTGCCATCCAAGGATGGCGCTACATGTTCGGTCTGGCAGCAATTCCGTCAATCGTTCTCTTTGTTGCGATGTGGCGTTTGCCTGACAGCCCACGCTGGCTGATGAGTCATAACATGGAAGATAATGCACGGAGAATGCTTCAGCGCATCCGAGGCACACTTGAGGTGTCTGGCGAGATGAAGGAGATACAAGAGAGCCTGACCAAGCAGAAGGGTGGGGTAGAAGATTTGTTTCATCCTTTACTCAGAATGGCATTGATTGTGGGCATAGGACTTGCTGTATTTCAGCAGATAACCGGGATCAATACAGTTATCTATTATGCACCGACAATATTTGAGTTTGCCGGCTTCAAGACCGCTGGCTTTTCCATTCTGGCCACCGCGGGGGTGGGCTTAGTCAACGTGGGATTCACTGTTCTGGCTATCCGGCTGATGGATCATGTTGGGCGAAGACCTCTTCTGCTGATCGGTGTAGCTGGGCAGATCGTCGCTTTGGCTCTTCTAGGGTTCGCCTTCCAGCTACACCAATTGGCGGGTTTTATTGGCTACATCGCAGTCGGTAGTCTGGCGATGTATGTTGGTTCTTTTGCTATTGGACTGGGGCCTATCTTCTGGCTCATGATTTCTGAGATTTACCCGCTGAGGGTTCGTGGAATTGCAATGAGCATTGCTACTGTCGCCAACTGGGGGCTGAATCTGGTCGTCGCTTTGACCTTTTTGAGCCTTGTGCAGGTGCTTGGACGCCCATGGACATTCTGGCTTTATGCGTTATTAGGCTTCGTCGCCTGGCTCTTCATTTACCGGTTGGTTCCCGAAACCAAGGGACAAAGTCTGGAAGAAATAGAGGAACACTGGCGGCGCGGCAAACATCCACGCGAGATGTCTAAATCATAATTAGGAGGAAGTATGACTCAAGATAAGATTAATCGCAATCGCTACCAGCCTATCAGAGACTATGGGATCATAGGTGATTGTCACACCGCTGCTCTGATTGGCCGCGATGGATCGATAGACTGGTACAGCCCGGGACGATTTGACGCAACTGCCATTTTCTGTCGCTTACTGGATGCGCGAAAAGGTGGCTCTTTTCTGGTAGCTCCCGTCGGCGGATTTCTAATGGAGCGGCGTTACCTTGACCAAACCAATATCCTTGAAAGTATTTTTGCATCTGGTGAGTCGAAAGTGCGAATTATTGACTTTATGCCGGTCCATCGGAGAACAGTTTCCGGCCGGGGGCATGATGTCGGGACATCGCGGCGCATACTGCGCTTGGTGGAAGGAGTTGCTGGAAAAACGGACCTTGAAGTATATTTCCACCCCACCTTTGACTACGCCCGGGGCGAAACGATCATTGGCCCGGAGCGACACATAGGTATGGCACGGAAAGATGGGCACTATGTTTCCCTTGCCTGCCCCGGTCTTGACTTAAAGTTCGAACCGGATCTCAATCCGGGACTGTATGGTCGCATGCACTTGAGGAACGGTGATCGCATATGGCTCGTGGTTACCTATGCTGAGGATCCTGATCGGGTTTTGGAGTTGCCTACGCCTGCTCACTGCGATCAGCAGCTATCCCGTACCCGCGAATACTGGAAAAGCTGGGCGAAAAGATGCACTTACCAGGGCCCCTACCGCCAAGAAGTGCTGCGAAGTGCGCTTACCCTGAAATTATTGACCTATGAGCCGACGGGCGCCATCATTGCGGCGCCCACGACCTCGCTGCCCGAGGATATTGGCGGAACGCGCAACTGGGACTATCGTTATGCTTGGGTCCGTGACTCAGCTTTGATATTATACGCCTTGATGAACGTTGGCTATAGTGAGGAGGCTGCCGACTTCTTTGAATGGCTCCAAGAAACGCACCACAATGATCCAAGCCCTGATCTACAGGTATTGTACAGGGTTGACGGACGCCGAAATCTGCAAGAGATTGTCCTTGATCATCTTGAAGGATACGAATGCTCTCGGCCGGTGAGAGTGGGTAATGCAGCTGCCAGGCAGCTCCAACTTGATGTTTACGGTGAAGTTTTGAGGACTGCCTACCTGTACTTCAGGTCAGGGATTGGAAGCCGCCTGAACGACCCTGCTGAATCCTCCACACGGGAGGGCCTGCTTGAGGAGGATTGGCCTCTTTTACGGGGGTTGGTGGACCAGGCGGCCAACCGCTGGCAGGAACCGGACAACGGTATCTGGGAGGTCAGGGGTGGCCTGCAGCCGTTCCTTTACTCGAAGCTAATGTGCTGGGTGGCTCTGGACCGGGGTATTCGTTTAGCCAAGGAGCAATCCCTGCCGGCTTCCCTGGAAATATGGCAGAGGACCCGCGATTCCATTCGGCAGGATATCCTGGTCGCTGGCTATAATAAAGAGAAGGGGGCATTTGTACAGACTGTAGGCGGCTCTGCGATGGACGCGAGCTGCCTGCTAATTCCATGGGCTGGCTTTCTACCAGCGACCGATCCCCTTGTACAGTCCACCGTCGAGCGCATAAAAAAGGAACTCACCTATAACGGTTTAGTCTATCGTTACCGTTCTGAAGACGGGTTGCCCGGTAGTGAGGTAACATTCGCCTCGTGCACATTCTGGCTGGTTGATACGCTCGCTCTCAGTGGTAGGCTGACAGAAGCTCATGACCTCTTTGAACGGATAGCGAGCTATAGAAACGACCTTGGTCTAATTTCTGAAGAGATTGATCCAGTGAGCGGCGCTCTACTGGGCAACTTTCCTCAGGGTTTCAGCCATATGGCTCTGATCAATGCTGCTGTTAATCTGGCAAAAACTGCAAAGTATGGTGCTGAAGAGCGTCCACACACAGAAGCTGACAGAGCAAGCAAAGCACACTAGGCAGCGCCGCCAGCCACTGTTGAAAAAAATGGCTCATCACAATTATGGTTACTTGCTCTCCTGTGAATGAATATGGACATCTCTATGCTTTCCCGAGATATTCACCAGATATCTTTCAAGAATAAGGAGTTCGGAGATGTCCATCAGTATCCTGTACCATGGCTGGAAAGTTATCAAGTTTCGTCATCGCTACATCCTGTACAAAGGAGGGTGCATTTTTTTTGAGATCGAGCCCAAAAGTCTTTTGCGATGTCCTGACTGGGGCGATCCGAGAGGGTCATCAGGAAGGGAACATTTCAGCGGCTTTTGAAAAAAGTGCCCATCGGATTCAAGAAAGTCTTTTTGAAGGTCACAGGGAGCAGGTTGCTGTGTAAGGAGTGCGGTCGTGTCTATCAAGAATCGATTCGTCTTGGGGATCCCAAAAAGACCTATGACTGTGCTCTGGCGTTCTATCTCATGGGGTTGTGTTAATCCATGACCATCAAAGAGGTGGCAGAGCGTCTGGGGTTGCGTTGGAACACGGTTAAAGAGATCGTCGGTGAAATGACGCTCAGCGTGAAAACCATCAGCACCTATCGTTCACGGATCTTAGAAAAATTGAACATGAAGAGCAATGCGGAGCTCACCCGTTATGCCATACCAAATCAACTGGTAGACTGAAACACCTACCCAAACTATATACCTGCCTAAAACTCTCTACTCCCGATATTCCACGCCTGTCTGCCATGAGAAATCATCCTCTCTTTTTGTAGGACAAACACCGACAGCTTCAAGTATTGAATTCCTACAAAAAAATCAGAAAAACACCGATTTATCATTTCCCTTTTTATCATTAAAGTAAGAACAGATAGTAATCAGACTCCGTTCATCATAAGGATGGGAGCCATGAAAAAAGTTTTTATTGTGGAAGATTCGGCGCTCGTACGGGAAAGGTTGCTGTCAATGGTTTCTGAAATCGATGGAGTCGAGCTCATCGGCCAAACGGGGGATGCACAGCATGCAAGGATCGCCATCCGTTCATTCCATCCCGATGTGGTGATCCTGGACATCAGGCTTGCCGGGGGAAGCGGAATTGATGTCCTCAAAGAAATAAAGCAAGAAAAAGAGGCCCCTGTGGTCATCGTGCTTACCAGCTACCCTTATCCACAGTATCGGAAAGAATGTATCAACGCAGGAGCTGAGTTCTTTTTCAATAAATCAACGGAGTTCGATAAGGTCAGCGAAGTCTTGAAAATGCTGGCAGAAAACAGAGAAAGCCAATGATTACGGAACTTGGGATCTGGAGGCTTTTGGGTACAAAGAAGGGAGGGATGCAAAACCACTGAAGGAAAAGTTGATTGTGGCTGCGCTAGAAAATGTTCACAACAGATTTTCAGCATTCTACAAACAATTTACATGAAGGAGGATTCAGATGAGGAAGCTCTTAAACCGTTACTTCTTGGTGTCAGCAGTAGCCCTTACCCTCGTAGTGATAGGGATTGCGGGGACAGTTGAACTGCGGACTCCAGCTCAAGCTCAGGAAAGGATGACACCGCTGGATTTAAGCACTGCCATTGTGCAGGTGGCAAAGCAGACTATCCCCGCAGTGGTGCACATTGAGGTAACCGAGAGGCAGGAAGTGGCAAACCCTCTGCTGCCTTTCCAGAACAATCCTTTTTTCCGTTACTTTTTCGACCTTCCCAGAAAAATGCCCAAGAAGTTCAAGCGGGAATTGAAAGGCCTGGGCACAGGGATGATCATGGACTCTCAGGGGCACATTCTCACCAATAATCATGTGGCAGGTGGTGCAACGGAGATCAAAGTCTTGCTGGCCAGCGGCAAAGAATATCCCGCCAAGCTGGTGGGGGCTGATCCGAAGACAGACCTGGCTGTGATAAAGATTGCCACGGATGAGCGGCTCCCTTATGTGAAATTTGGAGATTCAGACAAAGTAGAGGTCGGTGAATGGGTGGTAGCCATCGGCCATCCTCGCGGATTGGACCAGACAGTCACCCAAGGGATCATCAGTGCCAAGCACCGGCAGGGAATTTCTGATCCCAGCAGCTATCAGGATTTTCTGCAAACCGATGCCGCCATCAACCCGGGCAACAGTGGTGGTCCTTTGCTAAACCTTCAGGGTGAGGTTATCGGCGTCAATGCCGCCATTGTGTCCAAGTCCGGTGGTTTTGAAGGGATCGGCTTCGCCATTCCCAGTAAGATGGCCCTCTATATCGCCAAACAACTTGTCGCCCACGGCAAGGTGCAGCGTGGCTGGTTGGGCGTCAGCGTCCAGGACCTCACTCCTGAGCTGGCAAAATCGTTCAAACTGGAGACAACAAGGGGCGCACTGATCGCCGATGTGGTCAAGGGTGGCCCTGCGGATAAAGCTGGAATCGAACGAGGCGATGTAGTTGTTGCTTATCAGGGTAAAACGATTCAAGATGCTGGAACCCTTCGGAATGAGGTAGCCGTGAGCACCATCGGGCAGGAAGCAAAAGTGACCGTCCTGCACGAAGGAAAGGAGCACGTCATCCCTGTTAAGATCGGCAATTTGGAGGACGCAACCAAGATGCTCACCGCCTCTGTCAAAGAGCGCTTGGGAGCTGAGGTCCGGGCACTTACTGCTAATGAAGCAGAAAAATATGGAGTGGACCTGCAAGAAGGGGTTGCCATACAGTGGCTTGATCCCAAAGGTCCACTTGGAGAAGCCGGCTTCGAGTTGGGAGATGTCATCCTCGAGGTAAACGGCCAATCAATTGAAGGATTAGAAGATTTCGTGAGCATTATCAGCGTATTACAGCATAAGCAAAAAATCGCCTTGCTTGCTCTGGATCACCGCAGCGGCAACACAGGCTATGTTCAGGTTGTGGTGCGCTGAGAGACGAAGGAATGTATGAGGCAGCCAGGCACTTAACTGGGCTGCCTCCTTTATAGGCATATATTTCAAGCTCTGCAAATGAAGAGAGAAGAAATGCTCTTCACCATTATCTTGGCTAAACAGCACTGGTTCGAGAACATAAATATCAGACTATTTCAGTTTATAAATGCCAATGCCGGGAGGAATCCATTCTGGGATTGGCTTGCCATCTTTTTCTCTGATAGTGGACCCTATCTTCTCATAGCATTTTTTGCTGTTGCATGGTTTCAAACCGATTATAAAAGAAGAAATTCTTTGTTGCTGGCAACCGAAGCCTCTATTATTGGCCTGGTATTGAATCTGATAATTGGCCTTGTTTATTTCCATCCAAGGCCTTCTATGCTCAAATTGGGTACTATATTGATATCACACTCCCCGGAAACCTCTTTTCCAAGCGACTATGCTACCTTGTTATTTAGTGCAGCGTTTTATCTGTTGGTGTTTGAGCGCTGGACATTTCTGGGATTGGTACTTCTATTTGTCTCTTTTATGACTGCATTGGGAAGGGTGTATAGTGGAATTCATCTTCCCTTTGATATGCTTGGCTCCACAGCCGTGAGCGCCTTAGCCTGCTTTGTGACATGTAAACTCAAATTTCTATTTGTTCCTTTGAATGGATGGGCCGTGAATATTTACCAGAAAACTATTGGAAATTTTAGAAGAGCTAGAATATTGGAGTAACGGTTCCTATGCTTGGACAACTGCTCAATACAATAAGTATCCTCGGTCACTGGGGATATCTCATAATATTTCTCGCCGCCTTTCTTGAAAGCTCTGCGTTCATGGGGCTGCTTGTACCTGGAGAGAGCGTTGTAGTTCTGTCAGGTTTTCTATCATCTCAAGGATACCTGGAACTGGGAGATTGTCTGTGGGTAATTGCTCTTGGAGCTGTCCTTGGTGACAGTGTGGGTTATGGCCTGGGCAAAGTAATTGGAAGAGGGTATTTTGAAAGACATAAAAGACTCTTTTTCCTCGAGCTAAAACACCTTCAAAAGGTGGATATCTATTTTCAGAGACACGGCGGAAAGACGATATTTTTTGGTAGGTTTATAGGCCTTCTTCGGGCAATGGTGCCTTTTGCCGCAGGTATGTCCAGAATGCCATACAGGAGATTTGTTTTCTACAATGTGGCAGGCGGAATACTCTGGGCGGTGAGTTTTACACTTTTAGGATATTTTTTTGGACAGAGTTGGCAGCTCATAGAGAACTTGTCAGGAAAAGCAGGGGTCTTTATACTGTTTATATTACTGATAGCAGCCGGGTTTGCCTATCTATACAGAACTCTGGTCAGAAAACGGGCGGAGTTTTCCGAATGGTTTCTGGACAAATACATGGCATTTATTTCATCTCCCCATGTAAAGGGATTCATAAAAAGACACCCTGCACTTGTAGCATTCATCAAGGAGAGGCTCTCTCCTGCTGGTTACCTCGGGCTGCATTTCACAGTGGGTATTGCAATAAGCGCAGTCTTCATCTGGATATTCGCAGGGATAACAGAGGATATACTCACCGGTGATCCTTTCGTAGTGGTTGACAGGTGGGTAATAAGCCATGTCTTGTACTTCAGAGTACCCTTGGTAACGGATATCATGAAAGCAATTACGCAGCTTGGCGGAGGGGTCTTAATAATTATAGGTAGTCTTCCTGTATTAGTTTACTTATCAATTAAAAAGAGATTTGATTACCTGATCTGTTACACGACAGCAATAGTTGGTGGAAGTCTTCTTTCATTTGTATTAAAAATAGCGATTCACAGAACCAGGCCCCTTGGTGGCTACTGGAGTTTTCCAAGTGGTCACGCTATGGTTTTTATAATATTTTATGGAATAACTACATATTTTATAATACAAAGCTTATATTCGTGGAAGCTTCGTGTACTTGTTATGACCGTAGCTGGATTTATCGTATTCTTAATAGGCCTTAGCAGGATATATCTTCAGGCTCACTACCTCAGCGATGTACTCGCGGGTTTTGCAGGAGGGCTTTTCTGGTTAACCATTTGCATCACAGGACTTGAGGTTTATAAGAAAAAGAAACTTTGGCAAAATAATGGGATCTATACTTAAAGAAGTAACACGGGCTTCCTCTCGCGAGAAAGAGGTGAAAAACACGATTGACCCTGGAGATTCTGCCGTGGTCGGGTTCAACTTTATAAATTGGACTGGAACGGCTATGTGCTTTTGACCATGGAGATGAGAAGTAATGAATTTTTCTGGGACACAAGTTTTCGAATGGTTGATTCACTATAAATATTTCTTCTTACTCCCTATTATGATTGTTGAAGGGCCAATTATCACTGTCATCGCGGGTTTTTTATCTTCTCTGGGGTATCTCAATCTTTTCATGGCTTACGCTGTCGTGGTCATAGGAGATCTTATCGGTGACAGCATCTATTATTCGGTAGGTCGGTGGGGTAGAAACTTCATACTCAGGCGATGGGGGCGTTATGTAGGTATCACGATGAAACGAATTATGCGTCTCCAGGAGTACTTTGCGAAGCACAAAGGTAAAACTCTTGTCGTGGGTAAAATTTCGCACGCTTTTGGTGCACCAATTCTCGTGGCGGCCGGCGTTGCGAACGTTCCGTATTGGGAATTTGCAGGAATTAATTGTCTGGCAACATTGCCGAAGTCTCTTGCTTTGCTCTTGATAGGTTTTTACTTTGGTAAAGCTTACGCCAAGATAAACGCGTACTTTGATTATGCAGAGATTGGATTGGTTGCCCTGGCCGCCCTATTGTTTATCCTTTATTTCATTACGAAAAGGATTACTAAAAACTTTTTCAACAAGGAGAGGTGACCTCATTATGAAAATACTCATTGCTGCGGACACCTATTATCCAGATGTGAACGGCGCTTCTTATTTTACTCAGAGGCTTGCTTTCTACCTTAAAGAGCGAGGCCACTCGATTCTGGTTATTGCTCCTTCAAGGAGAATCCATCATGAATCTCGTAGCCACGAAGGCGTGAATATATTGGGTATTCGTTCGATACCCGTATTGGTTTATAAAAATTTTCGTGTGTCTCCTCCATTCTTCATCAAAGAAACAATAAAAAAAACACTGATGCAATTTGCTCCTGATGTTGTCCACCTGCAGGGTCACTTCTTCATTGAAAGAACCGTTCTTTCAGTTGCCCAAAATATGGACATTCCAACGGTTGGAACGAATCATTTCATGCCCGAAAATCTCTCGCACCATTTTCATCTTCCAAAAATGGCAGAAGAGTCTTTGAAACTGTGGGGGTGGAAACAATTCTGCTCAATTTTTGAAAAAGTTGATATTGTGACAACGCCCACAAAAACCGCCGCGAATCTCCTTAAAGAGATTGGTTTCCCTAAATTTGTTTATCCCATTTCCTGCGGTATAAACAGAAAAAGATTTAACCCGCAAAATAACGGAGAATATCTAAAAAAAAGATATGCCCTCCCCGACAAAAGGATTCTTCTCTCTGTAAGTAGGCTTGATAAGGAAAAAAATATCGATCTTATTTTGGATGCGCTTTCTCTTATACCAGGAAAGATTGCCCCTCAATTCGTCATTGCTGGTAAAGGTGCTGAAGAAAAGCATCTAAAACAATTAGTGAAAGACCTAAATCTTGAGAAATGCGTCACCTTCATTGGATTTGTTCCCGATGAAGATCTACCAAATTTATATTGTATTGCCGACTGCTTTATCATTGCAGGCAAAGCTGAATTGCAAAGTATTGTAACAATGGAAGCAATGGCGTCCGGTCTACCAGTGATCGCGATACTGGCGATGGCTTTGCCTGAATTGGTGCGACATAATGAGAATGGATATCTATTTCAACCGGGCGATAGATCCGGCATTGCCAAGTATATCACTCACATGTTCTCCGATGAATCGCGCCGAAAACAGATGGCAAGAAGAAGCCTGGAGGTGATCGAAAAACACGATATTGAGAAGGTCATAAATCAGTTTGAATCCCTCTACGAGGGATTACAACGAAATAGAGCAATGCGTTGCTCTGATAGTTGATTTTTCATCAGAGAAGTCGGTGAGATCACAGATAAAGAAAAACTGAGTTGAGGATTGAAGTGGAGGTAACAGGTTGAGAATCTTTCAGCCGGTGAGATATCTTGTCGAGGTCATAAGGGGTGCATACAGGGAGCAACCGCTCATGATGGGACTTTTCTTCGTTTGCATCTTGCTTTTGACAGCTATTGAAAGCTGTTACCACTTTGCTCCATTGCCCGCTCACGATTGGATAGCGACAAACCTGCAAAAGATTCGGGTCAAACAACCGAACGACTTTTCTTTTGCGGTGTTCGGTGATAACAAGAACAGCCATACTACTTTCAATGCGCTGTTGAAACAGGTGAATCACGATCCGGACATTGCTTTTGCCATAGACATAGGCGATCTGGTTTTTGATGGAGAAAAGGAAAAATATCGCTATTTTTTCAATCAGGTTCGAGACAATTTGGAGTTGCCGCTTTTAGCCGCAGTCGGCAATCATGAACTTCGGGAAAAGGGGCGAGGAATTTACTATGATATATTTGGTCCATTTTATTATTCTTTTCAAATCGGCAAGAATTATTTTATTGTTTTAGACGACGCAAATGAAGCAGGGCTTGACCAGTGGCAAATACAATGGCTCGAAAAAGAATTGAAAAAAGCACAAAGCTACAATACCCGATTCGTCTTCATGCATGTGCCGCTCTTTGACCCGAGAGGCAACAGCTACCATCACTGCTTGCCGAAGGATGCGGCCAACTCCTTGAATGCGCTCTTCCATAAGTATCACGTTACACATATATTTGCTTCCCATATCCACAGCTACTTCTCGGGTCAATGGGAAGGCATCCCCTATACCATCACTGGAGGCGCCGGAGCAGAATTGATTGGGACGGATCCCGCGCATTATTTTTACCACTATCTTAAAGTGCATGTGAAAGAGGGTGGGGTGAGCATTCATGTCCATCGCTTGCCCTCACCTGAGAACGAATGGGTAGAGCGGCTTGGCCTCGTAGCGTGGCTCCACCTCTCTGCCTTTCTCCGATTCCACGGCATTGAGCTGGATCTTTTTCTGCTGATGGGAGGACTATTAATCTTAATCTTTGCGAGGAACCCTGACGAATGAACATATTCATATTATGGGACATACCAATAAATGTATCACAAAGAAAGGCCTTGAACTATACAATTCGAAATAAATAGCGTACAAGCGATGATAAACTTAGTTTTGCTGAGACATGGTGAGAGCATTTGGAATCTGGAGAACCGGTTTACCGGATGGACAGACGTGGATCTTACTGAGCGTGGCAAGCAGGAAAGTATGAGCGCGGGGAAACTGCTTAAAGAGGAAGGTCACTCCTATGATGTCGCATACACATCTGTGCTCAAAAGAGCCATCAGAACATTGTGGATCGTCCTGGATGAGATGGATCTCATGTGGATTCCAGTGTATCGCTCATGGAGACTGAATGAAAGACATTATGGGTCTCTACAGGGACTCAATAAGCAGGAAACAGCGGAAAAATGTGGCCATGAAATAGTCCATCAATGGCGACGCAGTTACGATGTACCACCTCCCCCTCTGGACAGAACAGATCCGCGGCATCCCCGGTTCGATCCGAGGTACGCACTCTTGAGCGAAGAGCAATTGCCCGGTTCTGAGTCTCTCAAAAATACGCTTCATAGGGTTCTCCCTCACTGGCATGAAACAATTGCGCCAACCTTCAAGGAGAAAAAGAGAGTGTTGGTCTCCGCTCATGGGAACAGTCTTCGTGCTTTAGTGAAATATCTTGATAACATCACCGATGATGCGGTGGTACAGCTCAATATCCCTACTGGATACCCTTTAGTGTATGAATTCGATGATGAGCTGAAACCGATACACCGCTATTACCTCGGGCCTTAAGAAGAAATTAAGAAAGCGACACAAGCAGTTGTCGAGCAGGTTAATATCGGGAAACATTGTAAGGGATACAGTAGTGGTAAAAACCAGAACAGATTTGGGAATAGATTGAGGACTCCGATAACTCAACAGAAATGAAAAGGAGTTGCAATCATGAAAAAGGTTGCAATCAACGGTTTAGGGCGAATTGGACGCATCGTTTTGCGCCATTACCTTTCAAACCCACCGGAGAATGTAGAACTTGTGGCCGCTAACGAGCTAACTCCCATGGATGACCTTGCCTATCTGATCCGCTATGATTCGGTGCACGGGAAAGCGGTATATCCCATGGAGTTGGGTTCAGACCATTTTGTTTTTGGATCTAAGAAATTGCCAATCTTCAGTGAAAAGGACCCTGCAAAGCTTCCATGGGAAGAGCTCGGCGTGGATATTGTTCTGGAGTGTACAGGCTTGTTCAGAAGGCGAGAGGACGCGCTGCAGCGGTCTCGTTGATACCAACTTCAACGGGAGCAACAAAAGCCACCGCTCTGGTGATCTCTGAACTCAAAGGCAAAATGGATGCTATAGCGGTAAGGGCCCCTATTCCCGACTGAGCTATAACAGACATAGTCGCCCAGTTGAAAAAAGATGTTTCAGTGCAAACAGTTAACGCTGCATTCAAAGATGCCGCAAACGGAAGTCTCAATGGCATCCTGGGCTACAGTGAGGATGAGCTTGTGTCTGCCGACATTATCGGCGATACCCGTTCAGGGATCGTCGACGCACCCTCTACCAGGGTAATACTGAGCAGGATTGTGAAAGTTCTGGTCTGGTATGACAATGAATACGGTTATGCCAGGAGACTGCTTGACTTGGCTGATTATATAGCCCAGAAGGATTGAGAGACAGACCACCTGAACAATGGCATTTCTCCCACTGAAAAGCAACGGAGGATGAAAATGTTGGAGAATCACCCCATTAGCGCTGAAGAGGCGAAAAAGGCTGACATTGACTCGCTTTTCCGAGAACTTGAATCCAGTGAGGTCGGGTTAACTTCTTCCGCAGCAGAAAAGCGCCTGCAATACTTTGGCTATAACGAGATAGCAGAAAAGAAGGTCAATCCCATTCTCAAGTTATTGAGCTACTTCTGGGGCCCCATACCCTGGATGATCGAGGTGGCGGCCGTCCTTTCCGCTGTGGTTCACCACTGGGAGGATTTCTGGATTATTTTTGTCTTGCTGCTGTTGAACGCTGTCGTGGGATTCTGGCAGGAACACAAGGCTGACAATGCTATCGAACTGCTAAAACAGAAACTGGCACTGAAGGCCAGAGTCCGGCGCGACGGCAAATGGATGGAAGTTAACGCCAGGGAATTGGTTCCTGGTGATATTGTGCGCATACGGCTTGGCGTCATTGTTCCAGCCGATGTCAAGCTCGTGTCCGGTGATTACCTGCTGATGGATGAGTCGGCCCTGACCGGCGAGTCAATGCCGGTGGAGAAACACGCCTCCGATGTAGCGTACTCCGGCTCCATCGCCCGCCAGGGGGAAATGGAGGGGCTGGTTGTTGCCACCGGAATGAACACCTATTTTGGCAAAACAGCCCAGTTGGTGGAAGAGGCCGAGACCCGCAGTCATTTCCAGAAGGCGGTGATTAAAATCGGTGATTACCTGATCGCCCTCGCCCTGGCGTTGGTGGCAGTCATTTTCCTTGCGGCTCTCTTTCGCCATGAAAGCATGCTGGAAACCCTCCAGTTTGCGTTGATCCTCACCGTTGCGGCCATACCCGCGGCCCTTCCCGCGGTCCTCTCGGTCACCATGGCGGTAGGCGCCATGGCTCTGGCGAAAAAAGAAGCCATCGTGAGCAAGTTGGTGGCCATAGAGGAAATGGCCGGCATGGACATGTTGTGCTCGGATAAAACGGGAACCATCACGGAAAATAAGCTGACCGTGGGTGAGATAAAGCCTTTCGAGGGATTCGAAGAAAAGGATGTATTGCTCTGTGCTGTTCTGGCCTCAAGGGAAGAGGATCAGGACCCCATTGACGATGCAATCATGGCCACGTTCAAGAAAGTGGAGAATCTCGCCCGCACCACCGGTGACCTTAAGGCAGTGGAATTTGTCCCTTTTGACCCGAAGTCCAAGCGAACGGTGGCCACCATACAGGACGCTCAAGGCAAACATTTTAAGGTAGCAAAGGGCGCACCCCAGGCTATCCTGACATTAGTAGAAAACAAAGGGTCTCTCGGTGCCACACTGGAGGACCAGGTCAACGCACTTGCCGCCAAAGGATATCGGCCTCTTGGGGTGGCCAAAACCGACGCAAATGAAGCCTGGCACTATCTGGGCATTATCGGACTGTATGATCCACCCAGGGAAGATTCGGCTGAAACCATTAAAACAGCCCAGAATATGGACGTTCGGGTGAAGATGATCACGGGCGACCACACAGCCATCGCCAGAGAGATCGCCCGACAGGTGAACCTAGGCACCAACATCATGCAGGCTTCCGCCTTTCTGGATAAGCCGGACAGAGAGGCCCAGCGTATTGTGGAGGCTGCCGATGGGTTCGCTCAGGTCTTTCCGGAACATAAATTTCACATTGTTGATCTCCTTCAAAACCAGGGCCACATCGTGGGCATGACAGGGGATGGCGTCAACGACGCACCGGCCCTGAAGAAGGCTGATGTGGGAATTGCCGTCGCAGGGGCCACCGATGCGGCTAAATCGGCAGCCGATATTGTGCTCACTCTCCCGGGACTCTCCGTCATTATCGATGCCATCAAGGAAAGCCGGAAAATATTTCAGCGCATGACCAACTATTCCATATACAGGATTGCCGAGACTATAAGGGTGCTTTTTTTCATGACGCTGTCCATCCTGATTTTCCGCTTTTATCCGATAACTGCCACAATGATCGTGCTTCTGGCCCTTCTTAACGACGCCCCCATTATGTCCATTAGCTACGACAACGTCCGCTATGCCAATGAACCTGAAAAATGGAATATGCGTGTTATACTAAGCATTTCTACACTGTTAGGGCTAATAGGCGTCCTAACCTCTTTCGGTTTATTATACATAGGATTTGAAATATTTCATCTAAGCAAAGAGGTACTTCAGTCCTTCATCTATCTGAAGCTGTCCGTTGCAGGGCACATGACTGTATTTGTAGCCCGCACGCGAGGCCACTTTTGGTCTATTAGACCCAGTTTAGTTCTGTTTCTGGCGGTTGTGACAACACAGGCTATCGCGACTTTGATAACCGTTTACGGCTTTATTGTGTCCCCAATTGGATGGCTACTTGCCTTGTTTGTATGGGGATATGCCTTGGTGGCTTTTGTGTTAACAGACTTCATAAAAGTTCGTCTGATCAAGCTGCTGGAGCATGGTGATCTGATATTTCATAGATAGATATAATGGTTATACAGGATAGAAAGCGGCATTTTCTTCATGACTATTGGCCTAGCAATCTTAATATTGACCCCTTATGTGAGGGCGATTTTATCATTCTTTTATTTTGCATGGAATAAAGATAGCAAATATGAGATGTTAACACTTGTCGTTAGTGTAATTCTCTCAGTAAGCTTAGTTTTGCACTAGCCAAGCGCTCAAAGATCTTAGTGGAAAGGAGCGGCAAAATGGAAGATATCAACCGTATTTTAGTGCTCAGCAGGTACACGAAGGAGTGCAAAAAAGCCGTCCACTTTGGAATTTCCCTGGCCAGGCATTATGGGGCTGACTTGTATGTCCTCCACGTAGTACACCCTCCATACCTGATAGAAGGATGGATTCTTCCGAAATTTATCGAAGAAGGGTATAAAAAACTGCAGCAAGAGGCGAAAGAAGACTTGGATAGATTGATAGAACGGGAGAAAAACGATGGGATGCCAATTACCGTTTTGATTAGAGAAGGACTTCCCACAGACGAAGTATTCAGGGTTATAAAGGAAAAACAGATTGATCTCTTGATTATGACCTCTCACAAGGCTGGCCGCCTGGAACATTTTTTTCTTTTTCGCGGCACCGAGGAGATCATACGAAAAATGCCATGTTCCGTGATGCTGGTAAAACAGGAGCCGGGACCGCCAGTGTATTATGAATACGAAAGAAGTTCCTCATGATACCCCTGAGAGATAATGTGCCATTAAGGGAAATCCCCTTTTATGGCATGAAATCTAATCGTCCTGAATGGCTTGTATTTTTATACGATCTGTCCCTTCCAATGTCCGGGTTTGAGAGGTTCATCAACTTTTTTGGAGTAGCTACAGCCCGATATACCATTCCGGAATGGGCACCTTGGGCAGGTTTGCAACCGTATGACCGCTGGCCATTTGTACCCTGCATGTTTATCCATGGTGGATGGCTCCACTTTATCGGCAACATGTGGTTCTTCTGGATTTTCAGAAATAATGTGGAAGACAGGATGGGGCATTTCAGATTTTTTTCTGTTTGCTATGTGGACTTGCAGCCATCATGGTTTATTTCCTGATCAACCCTCGATCGACAGTTCCCACCATGAGCACCTCCGGGGCTATCTCCGGGGTGATGGGAGCGTATATCGTGATGTTTCTTGCTGCGCGCTTTATCATATTTATTATCATAAAGAAATCCCATGCGTATCATCCGCACTATATAGATTAGCACCATTTCATCGATGTCTTTAATCGGAAAGGAGGTATCCTATGCGTTTCATGGACCTGTTCTGGATCTTCTTCATCATATCAGCGCTCCAACCTATATTTCGCAAAAGAATGCTGGAAGTTTACCGACAGCGACTAATTTCCCGTATCGAAAAACAGAGAAAATCCCGGGTCATTTTATTGGTTCACCGATAGGAGACCATGAGCCTGCTGGGATTTCCACTCATGAGGTACATCGACGTGGACGACTCCGAGGAAGTGCTCAGGGCCATTCACCTCACCGATCCCGACTTGCCCCTGGACATCGTGCTCCAGACCCCCGGAGGCCTTGTGCCGGCTTCCCTCCAGATCGCCCGGGCCATTGCAGGCATCCGGGAAAAGGACGGTCTTTATCCCCCATTACGCCATGTCAGGAGGGACCCTCATCGCCCTGGCAGCCGATGAGATCGTCATGTGTAAGGACGCGGTGCTCGGACCGGTGGATCCCCAACTAGGCGAATATCCTGCGGCATCGTTAGTCGATCTTGTTGGCCGTGAGCCTCTCGAAAGGATCGAAGATCGGACCCTCATCCTGGCAGACATTGCTAAGAAAGCTCTTCAGCAGGTTCAAGAAGGCCTCTTTGATCTCCTGAAGAAAAACTATGACGAGGAAAAAGCAAGAGAGTTGGCGGAGACGCTCTCATCAGGCAGGTGGACCCACGATCATCCCATCTCCTATGATGAGGCTCTCTCTTTGGGCCTGAAGGCGAGTTCAGAAATTCCTGACGAGGTTATGCAGCTCATGCGTTTGTACCCGCAGCCCGTGCGACGAGAGGCAACAGTTGAATATATCCCGACTCCTCATCATAAGGAAGCGAAGAAAGGATAAAGTCAGGACATTTGCTTTGACCCATAACAAAGAGGAGAAAATGGTCATGCATTGCCTTACCACAAAACGATCAATAGGTTTCAATGTAATTCTGGTGATTGCGGGATGTTTGATCTCGTTTTCAAATTTCGCGGAGGCATCTGTTGGTAATCAAGAACAACAAGGTATAATAGGATCTTCTTCAGAACCCGCTCAACCTGATTCACAAAAGGCTTCCGAGGAAGAGAAGCTTTCTGTCACCCACCATTCCGTCATAATCAATGGAAAAGTATTCCAATACACAGCGACCGCTGGCTGTTTGCCAATTACAATGAAGACTAAAACCGGCGAACACGCAGCACATATGTTCTTTGTTGCATATACCATGGATCAGGAGGAAGACGAATTTGAACGGCCCATCACCTTTGCCTTTAACGGAGGGCCCGGGGCCTCCTCAGTGTGGTTACACTTCGGGGCATTGGGGCCAAAACGTGTACCGATGTCTCAACGAGATAAACTTCTCTCTCCACCCTATAAACTGGCGGATAATGAATATTCTCTGCTTGACATGACAGACCTGGTATTCATTGATCCTGTGGGAACTGGCTACAGTCGAGTCTCTGAGAAACAAGATCCAAAGGAATTTTACGGTGTGGAGGGGGACATTCAGTCAGTTGGAGAGTTTATCCGGCTCTATGTCACACGGTACAACAGATGGTTATCGCCAAAGTTTATTGCCGGGGAAAGCTACGGCACCGTGAGAGGCGTTCTTCTGGCAAGCTATCTTCATGATACCTACGGGATGGATATCAACGGGCTTGTCCTGGTATCGGCCGTACTGAATTTCCAAACCTTTTCCTTTGGCCCCGGTAATGATCTTCCATTTATAATGTTTATTCCTACTTTTGCCGCAACAGCCTCATACCACAAAAAACTACCTCCCCACTCAGAGGGAGATTTGCAAATGTTCTTGAAGGAAGTTGAACGCTGGGCGCTCAATGAATATATAGTGGCTCTGGCCAGAGGGGACACCCTCCCGGATTCCGAAACGAATAAAATAGTTGATAAACTATCAAGGTATACCGGGCTTCCTCACAATTATATCAAAAACAAGAGGTTCAGGGTCACGAGGTCTGATTTCAGAAGCGAACTGCTACGAGCCGAGAACCGTACCGTTGGAATTCTGGACAGCAGGTTTACTATTCTCGCACCATCTGATAAAGATTTTTTTGACGATCCTGATATCGTTGCAACGATCGGACCTTACGTGGCCGCATTGACTCACTATCTTCGCAACGACCTGAAATACGAAAATGATCTCCCTTACGTGTTTCTCTCCCAGGAAGCCAATCAGTCCTGGAACTGGGGATCAGCCTCTCAGGGATACCCGAGCGTCATGGACACACTCCGCGAGATAATGAGCAAGCTGCGATACTTGAAGGTTTTTATTGCCAGTGGATATTATGATCTTGATGCCCCGTATTTTGCCACCATATATAACGTAAACCATTTGGGACTGGATCCGAGCTTGCAGTCCAATATTACCCTGCAATTTTATGAAGCTGGACATCAAATGTACACAGATCTCCCCTCATTGAAAAAATTAAAAGCAGACGTTTCAGCCTTTATTAAAGGCTCTTACTTTAACTCCCAATAAGTAGAAAAAGACGGTGCGAATAATGGGATTGTCTTCAAAACCAGATCGAGCCTTCGGCCTGTGAAAAAATGAAATTCATTCACGAGAGATGCTCATGGATGATTACTCTTATTTTGCGATCACTCCTTTCATTCCCCCTGCGATGAGAGAGGCGATATTTGCAAGGATGCGTGGAATGGCCAGGCCCCCCGGACATGCCAGATACCGAGGCTCCCACTGAGGGTCGAACTTCTCCTTGTAATCTCGTAATCCCTGGAAATTGTAAAAGTGTTCTCCATGACGGAAAATATATGCCCCCACCCGGTTCCAGAGCGGCGCAAGGGAGTGGTCCGCAAGGCCGGAGAGTGGGGCCATTCCCAGGTTAAACCACCGGTATCCCTCTCGTTTTCCCCAGAGCATAAGCCGGACGAAAAGATAATCCATGATCCCCTGGGGAGCTTCAGGGATGTATCGCATGAGGTCGAGAGAGAGCTCTTCCTTTTCCGTACCGGGCAAGATATTGACAAAAGCGAGGACCTTCCCCTCCTTTCGCACAAGTCCGGCAGGAAAACGCTTCAGGTACTCCTCATTGAAGAATCCGAGGGAAAATCCCTTTTCCCTCGTATGTTTCTCCTTGAGCCACGCATCGGAAATCTGTTTGAGCTCCGTCATGAGGGGTGGGACGCCCTCCAGTGGGATCACCTCAAAGGCACAGCCTTCTTTTTCCAGCCTCCGGCAGCCGTGCCGCAGGCCCTTGCGGGCGTGGCCTTCCAGGGAGAAGCCCTCAAGCGGTATCCTTGCTTCCTCACCCAGCTTGAGCAGGGTCAGCCCGAGATCGAGGTAGAGGGGGAGGTTCTCGGGTGCGATCTCGTAGAAAACTTTCCACCCATCGTATCTGTCGCACATCTCGCAAAATCGCCAGAGCATCTCAGGCCATTCCTCCGCCGGGCCGATTGGGTCTCCCATGGAGACCCAACTTCGGCCCTCGATGGCGTACATGATGAAAGCGTTCCCCCTCTTGCTGAAAAGGAATTCCTTATCGCCCAGCAGGGCGAGATTGGCGTGTGTTTTGCGTGACTGGCGGACGATGGTTTCTACCCTCGCCAGATCTTTCGGCTCATCTGGAGCGGGTCTTGCCACGGCTGGGCGGAGGAGCCTGGACATGGTGAACGCCAGGATGAGCCCGATGGATCCCACAAAGGCGCGAATAGATCGCGGAGCGTCACCAGAGATGGTAAAGTGCCACCAGAGATCATCGGAATATTCCACATGCTTGTAAGAGAACAGGCCCAGCCATGCAGTGCAAAGCAGAGCAAGGATAATGGCAGCGATCCATTCAGGTTCAAAACTGTGGCTGATGAGGGAAGCCTTTCGATAGAAATAGCGCCGACAGGGGAGGATCGCACCGAGCATAATGGATAAGATGATAGCCTCCTCGTAATCCAATCCCTTGAGCAAGGAGAGCACGATGCCCGCTCCCAGCAGAGCCACGGAGAAGAAATAGGCGGCATCGATCCTTCGCTGTAAGCTCTTGGCCAGCAGAAGCAGGCCCATGCCCACCACGCTTCCGAGAAAGTGGGATATCTCTACCGCGGGCAGGGGGAGAAAATTCTTGAGCCAGATCATGCGCCAGTGTATCGCGGGCGTGGAACCGGAAAAAAGGAGAACCACACCGGCAAAAAAGGTGCTCCAGGCCAACACGTGCGGCGCCACCACAGATGACCGTTGGATGAAAAGGCTTGCTATCCTCTTGAGCCCTTTACCTCTTTGACATACCTCCTGTGCACCAAACATTATCGTTGCAACCAGAAGCGGCAGAATGTAGTATATACCTCGGTACGCCAAAAGCGATCCGACAAGCTCGGCAGCCGGAAGCGTGGGAGAAAGCATGAGGATGACCATTGTCTCGAAAACGCCCAGCCCCCCTGGAACCTGGCTTACTAATCCCGCTATTTGGGCAAGCAGGAAAATGCTGAGAAATCCCAGGTAAGAAAGCTGAAGGGAACCGGGCAGGAGGACATAGAGAACACTTCCTGCCAGCGCCCAGTCCAAGGTGGCGACAGCTATCTGCGCGAGGGAAAGTCCGGTAGAGGGAAAGGTGAATTCCCACCCGTGAATGGTAAACGACTTCTTTCGCAAATGGATTGTAAAGAAATAGACTGCAACAAGGAGGAAAAAGATCACCCCAATCGGGCGGACGGAAACGAAGGGGAGATGAAGGGCATGTGGGATAGCCAGCGGTTCTATAATAAAAACTAATCCTCCGAGAGTTACAAAACCGAGCCACAGGCTCAGGCTGCAAAAAGCCACAACTTTGGTGATCTCCAGGGCGGAAAACTCCCAGGCAGAATACAGGCGATAGCGTATGGAGCCGCCGGCCACCATGAAAAACCCCATGTTATTACTGAATGCATACGCGACAAATGATGCCAGCGCGATCTTACCATAGGCAAGAGGATGATTGATGTAGCGCAAAGCCAGCGCATCGTATCCGGTCATAATGAGATAGCTCTGCACGGTAAGCAAGAGGGCCAGCAGTAGGCGAAAGAAAGGAAATTCTCTCAGTTGCAGAATGATGTCGTGGTAGTGGTACGCCTTGAGTTCGTGATGCAGCACCCAGAGGGCGATAGTGAACAGGACTATCCCTAATAGTGACCCCAGGCTATGGAGAAATTTAATCTTCATCACACGCTATGCTGACGGGAAAATTGGAATTGTATTATACCAAAACCTTGAGCGTTGGGAAAATACAAACTCGCCCAAGATTCACTTCTGAGGATCTCTATGGAGGAGCCATAGTATTCCACTGTTCCCGTGAAAATAAGATATAATAATTGAAAGCAGATTCAGGCAGCCATGGAATCTGTCCTGGAGGTCAGGTTGAAACGCTCTTCTCATTCAGCAACTGGTGCGCCAAAACGGGGTGATGTTGGAACCATCAGGGCAGCAACGCAGGTGCTCACGGGGCGAGGCAGGAAGCGAGGGCTTGCCCGCCTGTTGCCTTTTCTCGGTCCGGCCGTCATTGCCAGCGTGGCCTATGTTGATCCCGGCAATTTCGCCACCAATATTCAGGGTGGCGCCAAGTTTGGATACACACTTTTATGGGTGGTGGTGGCCAGCAACCTGATGGCCATGCTTGTCCAGGCCCTTTCGGCCAAGCTCGGAATAGCAACCGGCTTCAACCTGGCTGAACACTGCCGCAACCATTTCCCCCGCCCTGTCATCCTGATGATGTGGTGTGTCATGGAAATTGTGGCCATGGCCACCGATCTGGCAGAATTTTTAGGGGCGGCGGTGGGGTTCAACCTGCTGCTCGGCATCCCGCTGTGGGTGGCCGGTTTTCTGACCGCCATCGTTACCTTCCTCATTTTAGGGCTGGAACATTACGGGTTCCGTCCGCTGGAAATTGTTATTTCCGGTCTGGTGGGCGTCATAGCGCTGAGCTACCTCATCGAGACGGTATTGGAACAGCCTGAGTGGAGCAAAATCCTGTTCCACGCGGTGGTGCCACAGTTTTCCGGGGGGGGAAAGCGTGCTGCTGGCCACGGGGATTCTAGGAGCCACGGTGATGCCTCACGTTATCTTTCTGCATTCAGCTCTGACCCAGCACCGTATCGTGGTGAGAAAGCCGGATCAACTGCGCCGTCTTTTTCGCTTTGAGGTGGTGGACGTAACGTTGGCTATGGGCCTGGCAGGTTCTATCAACGCTGCGATGCTCATTATGGCCGCGGCAACTTTCTATCAGCAGGGGTTGATCGAAGTGGGCACCTTGGAAGAAGCCCACCGAACGCTGCAGCCTCTGCTGGGGCCAATGGCAAGCTGGGTGTTCGCCATTTCTCTTCTCGCTTCGGGCCTGTCATCATCATCCGTTGGCACCATGTCCGGCCAGGTCATCATGCAGGGATTCTTGCACCGCCAGATCCCCATATGGGTGCGTCGCCTAGTGACCATGGCGCCCTCCCTCGTGGTGATCTCCATCGGGCTGGATCCAACGCGTACCCTCGTGCTCAGCCAGGTAGTGCTCAGCTTCGGCCTTCCTTTTGCCATCATTCCCCTGGTTCTGTTCACCCGCCGGCGCGATATAATGGGAGTGCTGGTCAACCACCGGGCTACCACCATGCTGGCGGGTATTATCACGACACTGATTGTCTCTTTGAACATGTACCTGTTATACCAGATGCTGTTCGTCTCATGATGTGGTTAAAAATTTCTGCAATTGACAGTACGAGGAGAAACCGATGTTTAAACATTTTGTCCTTCCTCTGGATGGGTCACACTTGGCCGAAGCGGCCCTTCCTGCCGCCGCTTACCTGAGTCACAAACTGGGAGCTCGGGTTACCCTTACACACATCATCGAGCGCGATGCGCCTCTGGAAGTGCACGGTGAACGACATCTCGCCCAACCGGAAGAAGCGTATGAGTATCTGGAAGAGATCGCCCGGAAGGCATTTTCAGCCAGCATGCACGTGGAATGTCATGTGCATACGAGTGAAAGTAGCGATGTTTCGCGTAGCATTGTCGAGCATGTCCAGGAGCTGACTCCCGACCTGATTATAATGTGTACACATGGCAGCGGAGGGCTGCGAAACCTGTTTTTTGGCAGCATTGCTCAGCAGGTGGTTGGGCTGGGTATCACGCCTGTGCTTCTTGTTCGACCGCTGGAAAATGGGGGAGCGCCGGCTTTTGCCTGTCACACGATTCTTGTGCCCCTGGATGGAATCCCTGACCATGAACAGGGGCTTTGCTTTGCGGTCCCGCTGGCACGAGCCTGCGAGGCAGACTTGCATTTGCTTGTAGTGGTTCCAACTCCGGGTACTCTTACAGGCCAACAAGCAGTCACGAGGCGGTTGCTGCCGGGAGCAACAAGAGAAATGTTGGATATCTCAGAGGAAGATGCGAGCCATTATCTCCGTGATTGCATGGCTAGCATACAGGCCCAGGATATTTCCGTAACTGGGGAAGTCCGCCGAAGAGAGCCTGCTGATGCCATCATGGAGACGGCGAGACGAATGAATGCCGACATGGTTGTCCTGGCAACACACGGCAAAGTGGGATTGGATGCCTTCTGGTCTGGAAGCATCGCGCCCAAGGTCTCGCGATGGTTCACTATTCCGTTGCTGCTGGTGCCTGTCTGTAAACGTGGAAAAAGCGAAGAGTAAATTCCAGGCTCTTCCATTCTCTTCCCTATTCCATTCTCCGTTACGTAGTTCCATTTTTAGAATTTCACCCTCCAGAAGAAGATCTCTTTTACCTTTTCTGCCGCGACGATATAAGCGATGACTATTAGGAGCATTATTACTATGAGGAGGAGTGGGACCGCCACAAATCCAAATGCTCTTCCCAGCGGGGTGAAGGGGAAGAGAGCGGTAATGCCCATGATCAGCAGTGTGGCTCCTAAGACTGATGTTCACTCTAACAGAAACAACATGACACAGGTCTAACTTGCTGAGTTTCAAAGTATTTTCCGACGTCCGGGCAACTTCTTGCGCGTGTCTACACGGGTGTTGGTGTGGGGGAGGACTTGGGGAAGGCGAATGT
>CAZTAS010000045.1:0-32160 GCA_964611635.1 uncultured Thermodesulfobacteriota bacterium | reverse complement strand
GAGCCTACAATATTGTTGGCAAAAACGGTCATAAACATCAACGAGAACTCATCAAGGGAAAAAAGGCCCATGAAGTATTGACATGGACGCACATCTTGATTTCAAACGCCAAAAGTTACATTTTGGGAACTTTCCATGGAATTGGAAAAAAACACTTCCAAGCCTATCTCGATGAATTCTGCTATCGTCTTAATCGTAGAAAGTGGGAACAACAGCTTTTTGATAGATTGGTTACTGCTTGTGTTAACTCCAAGGGAGTTTGCTATGCTGAGTTAACTCAATAGTCATTTTAGATAATTTTTCTTGACATCTTAGTAAAAATAGATTAATTTATAAATAGACAAATAAGATTAAATCTAATTGATAGAAGAAAGGAGGTGAAAGTTGTATTTCTTTTAGACTCAGAATATTAAACTAAAAGAAATGCGACATAATATCATGAAACCCTCTATTACATCTTCAAGACAATGGCCCATATGCCGGTAAATTGAGAACGGATAATAATTGACTAAGAACAATCGCAAATTAGCGGTTGTTCTTTTATTTTTTTCTATTTTCTATAATTAAGAAATTAAAATATCTTTTTCGGAAAATTCAGAAAGTCGGTCAAGAGCTTTTTGTTGGGCAATGAGTAAATAGAAACCAGCTAGATCTTTTAGATCAGATTTTTCAGATTCTTGATATGCTTTTTTACATGTAGTCCATCCCGTTAGAATATCTTGATCGCTTTCTCCAAATACGATTTGTACATATCCAAAAGTATCCATATATGAGGGATCTGTTTTTTCTTCGAATGCTTCTTTGCTATATTCCAACGCCTTGTTGCGATACTGTTCCACTTGGAAATCAGCTGCAAAATATGCGATATTAGCCTTCATCTCGCGAATTAAATCATTATTTTGTTGCCTTTGGGCCAATTCTAATGTTGCTTCGCCTTTTGTTATTGCATCCTCTTTCCCCAGAGCCCATAAAGTAAGTGATTTAAAGCTATGACCATCACCTTTTTTCATTTCATCAACTCTGGATATATACCGATCAATAATATCCAGGACCCATTCATTAAGCTCATCTCCTGGAATCCTGGTAGCCAAAAAAGCTGCAATACGACAAAGGTTAAAATCGGTTTCTCCACAGGATTTAAAAGATAAAGATATCTGACCTGCGATTTCTTTGGCCTTCTCTATGCTCAGTTCAGGTTGGCGAACGGAATCAACCAGTTCCGATAATTCATCTGGTATGGCTTCCGCAATTTTCTGCATCAATAGTGTCCTAGCTGCATCTTTTCTTCTTCTTTCCATTTTTCGCTTCTTACGTATCGTTTTTTCTAAAACTTTACTTTGTTCATCAATACATCTCAAAGAATCATTTAGTAACTTTGTTGATTCTACATATTCCTCCTCAATCAGACCATTTGGTTTATAAATTAAACTATGGCTTTTTACTGCTGCTGCTTCTCCTAAAATTGTCAATATTTGAATCTCACATAAAAAATAACCTAATTCACCAGGTGGACTAACTTTGTAGTGGTAGGCTTTATATCCACTTTCTGTTTTTTTTATCTGACCTTTTTCTGTCCTAACGTCAATCTTTGGCTCCACCCATTCTCCTTCACATTGGTGAAAGTTGCCACCGTTTTTTAATTTTTCAATATAATTTATTACAATATCAATATCTAAGGGATAGATGCATATTACTTTTACCCCAACCATATCCTCTATGCTAAATAAAGTGTATTGTTTTTCAGGATTTTGGCAGCCCTTCTCACTTAATTCATTCCGTCTCGTTTGTAACTTTTTTTGAATACTTTCGACTGTTTTCAATTCATCCAACTGGTAATCTTTTCTTGTTGTTATTCTATAAATGGATTGTCTCCCCTCAAGAGTTTCTAAATGGAATTTATCCAATAATTTTTTAACATAATCTAATACTTGTACATACGAGCTTCGTCTGTATTCGCGAAACTCTCTTATTTCTTCTAGACTTTCCATTTTATACTCCTATCACTTTAGCCACTCTGCTTCCCTATATTCAGGGTTACAGGATTCTAGAGCTGAATATTTCTTCCCAAGCTCATCTCTCCCTCCATTCTCCAAGGAAGGTAATTTTAATATCATTTTATTCCAAAAATTATATTAAAAATAAATCAAAAAAATGTCAATCTTTTTCATCGCAAATTTTTTCGGCCTTCCCTAGATTGTTTCCTTCCGAGACTTTGGGCCTTTTATTGTTTTAATAATAAAACAAGGGCGCAATCCCCCATTATTGAAACACCTCCACAGCCTCGGCCACCACCATCAGGCCCCCACCGTCGCCCTCCACGTATCCCTCGACCAAATAAGGGCCGCGGCCCTCCAGCAGGTGGCCATACTCCCGGTAGACGCGGGGCCAGAGGGTGGCCTCGAAGCTGGCCGTGGTGTCCTCCAGGGTCAAAAACTTCATCCACTCTCCCTTGGAGGTGCGGGTGCGCTTTGCGGTGACCAGCCATCCCACCACGCGCACGCGACGGCCAAGGTGCCGGCTCAGATCTCGAGCGATTATGATTCCCCTCTGCCCACGGAGCCGATCCCTGAAGAGCCCCAGAGGATGACAGGAGGCCGTCAGGCCCAGGATCTCCTGCTCCAGCTTAAGCTTCTCCTCCGGCGAATAGTCGGGGATGACAGGCACTGCGTGAATGAGTTGGTTCGAGGGGCGAAAGAGCCCGGCTGCCCCCTGTGGGAGGTAGGGTAATGGCGGCCTCGTAAAAGCTGGGCCGGTTTTTTGCAGCAACTCCAGCCGCCAGAGCAGCTCAGGCCGGCTCAGGTGGAAGCCGTCCATGGCGCCGCAGAGGATCAGGCTGCGGGCCTCGGGGTGCTCGGGTTTGACGCGCCGGCAGAAATCGGCCAGGGAGGTAAATGGGCCCCCTTCCTCCCTGGCGCGCTCTATGGCCTTTGACGTGCGCCCTGTCAGGCCCTTGATCTGCATGAGCCCCACCCGGATGGCGCTGCAGCGCCCTGCCGGCACCCTGCCTCGAGGGCCACCGTCCGTCACCAACTCCGCGGTGTAAGGGATGCGGCCGCGGTTGATGTCGGGCGGCAGGATATTTATGCCCCATCGCCGCGCCTCCTCAATGTACTCGAATGTGCTGTAGAAGCCTCCCTGGTTGGAGAGGACCGCCGCCATAAACTCCGCCGGGTAGCGGGCCTTCAGGTATGCCGTCTGGTAAGAGACCTGGGCAAAGGAGGCGCTGTGGGCCTTGCAGAAGGCGTAACCGCCGAAGGACTCCACTTGCCGCCAGATCTCCTCGGCCACGGGGGGCTCCACCCCGTTGGCCACGGCTCCATGGATAAATTGCTCCCGATGCTTGCCCATGGCCTCCCAGTTGCGCTTCTTGCTCATGCAGCGGCGCAGGGAATCCGCCTCTCCCAGGCTCATGCCCGCCACGCGGTGGGCCACCTTGATGACGTCCTCCTGGTAGATCATTATCCCGAATGTCTCTCCCAGGATCTCCTCCATGAGCGGGTGCAGGTAGCGCACGGGCTTCCGGCCGCAGTGGCGTTCGATGAAGGCCTTCATCATGCCGCTGTCAGAGACACCCGGCCGGATAATAGAGCTGGCGGCCGTGAGCATCTCGAAGCTGTTCACCCCCAGCTTGCGCAGCAGGTTGCGCATGCCCGGGGATTCCACGTAGAAGCAGCCGATGGTCTCGCCCTCCCTGACCAGCTCCAGGGCCTCAGGGTCCTCCTCGGCCCGCAACGCGCGAAAGTCCACCCGCTCGCCGTAGTGCTGTTTGACCGCCTCCAGGGTGTCCGAAATGACGGCCAGCGCTCTCTGGCCCAGCAGGTCGATCTTCACCAGCCCCAGGTCTTCCACGGGGTACATGTCCATCTGGGTAATGATCAGGTCATTGGCTGCTCGCTGGAGAGGGATGCGCTCAGTGATGGGGCGGGGGCTCACCACAATGCCCCCGCAGTGGATAGAGAGGTGCCGGGGAAACCCCTCGATATGCATACCCTCCCGGATGATAGTGCGGTAGGGTTCCTCCTCGAGAGGCAGATCCCGGCACTCGGGCAAGGTGCGCCGAGCCGTCTCCAGCTCCGAGATATCAATGAAATGGGGGATCTTCCGCGCAAGGCGGTTGATGACCCCAGCGGGGGTCCCCAGGGCCTTGCCCACCTCCCGCACGATGGAGCGGCCCCGGAAGCGTGCGAAGGTGGCGATCATGGCCACGTTATCGCTTCCGTAGCGACGATAGACGTATTGCAGGATCTGTTCCCGCCGGTTCCAGGGGAAGTCGAGGTCAATGTCCGGGCAATCGCTCCGCTCCGGGTTGAGAAAGCGCTCGAAATAGAGCCCATAGCGGATGGGGTCCACGGATGTAATCCCCAGTGCGTAGCAAACCAGGGAGTTGGCCGCCGACCCGCGCCCCACCATGGGAATACCCTCCCGGGCCGCGTAGCGAGCAATGTCCCACACGATGAGGAAATAGGGGTCAAAGCCCAATTTGTTAATGACGCGCAGCTCATACTGGAGCCGATCCACCACCTCGGGCGTCAGGGGCCGGTAGAGGCGCTGGAGGCCCTCGAAGGCCGCCTTCCACAGCGCTGAGAAGGGGGTCTCGCCAGGGGGAAGGTCGAAGCACGGGAAGCGCACCCTGCCCATCTCCAGCTCCACGTTGCAGGCTTCGGCGATGCGCACGGCGTTCTCCAGGGCCTCGGGCAGGCCGCGAAACATATGGGCCATCCGGGCAGACGGCTTGAGCCACGCGCCCGTGTGGACCGTCCACTCCGGCGGCAGAGTCCCCACCGTTCGCAGCGTGCGGATGGCGGCAAGGATGCGGTGAGTGCGGTACCCAGGGGGATCCACGAAGTGCACGTCGTTGGTGGCCAGTGTCGGAAGCCCCCGGCTCCGCGCCCACTCTGCCATAAGGCGCACCTCACGGGCCCCCTCCCCTCCTCCCCGGTGCACCAGCTCAACGAAGAGTGAGCCCTCCGGGGCCACCCCCCGGAGCGACTCCAGCACCTCCCGCCGGCCGGAGAGCACAAAAAGCCCCCCACTGTGCCTTTTTAAGGCCTCGGTCAGGGAAAAATCTTTCTCCAACTGCCGCTCCGTGATCACCCGGCACAGGTTGGCGTAACCCTCCAGGTCCCGGGCCAGCAGCACCGCCAGCGGCCGAACCTCCCGGGGCGGATGGGGAGGCCCTCCCCCTTCGGTGATCTCCGCGCCAAGGATGGGCTTGACTTTTGCCGCCCGTGCCGCGCGGTAAAAAGGGACAGCGCCGTGGAGGGCGTTGGTGTCGGTAAGTGCCAGGGCTGGCATAGCGCGCCGGGCGGCGGCCTGCGCCAGCGCCTCCTCTGTGTCAGCGCCCTCCAGCAGAGAGTATGCGCTGTGGACATGAAGGTGGGCGAACATGGAAAAATCCCTCCTATGGCGAATAAAATGCGAAAATACTGGGCAAAAAAATTTTTGCCTCTGAAAATAATGGTAGCACAGGAGGGCAGCCTTCGCAAGGATCTTTTTGCTTTTTTTTCGCCTTTCCTCTTTCGCCACACCATCGATGAGTAGGTCCTTATTTATCTTCGCGGCCTGGACTAGAAGTCATCCAAGCCGCCCGCGAAATATGCCAAAAACGGCCTCAATCATGGGTGATGGTGATGGTTCCCTCAGCGGTAAACGCAGCACTAATAGTATAATTCATCTGAATGCTGGGTGGCTGCGCCTCCAGGTCAAGGGTTCCGCTGAAGGTAATGCTTCCTCCGCCCAAAGCAGGGATGTTGGTGGAGGATACTGAAATTGAAATGGTGCCATCCACATCGATGGAGACGGAATAGTTGCCGAACACCCCTGAAGTGCCGCTGATTTGCACATCAGTGATTGGAGACGGGACATTCAGCGATTGGCTTATTACAATGGGCTCCGGGTCGATTCCGCCGAAGACATTACCGCCGGCGTCGATGGTAACCGACATTGTTCGGGTATTCTGATTATAACTCACGTTCATGTCAATGGGGCCTGAGGAATCAAACGTCGTATTGTTCCATCTCCCGCTCCACGATCCAAGCAATGGATCCAGGTTCAGCACATTAAATGAAACCACTCCTACCGCCAGGTAGTTGGAAGGATCGAAGATATCCGACCCTGCCCGGCTGACCAGGATAGCCCCGGTGGTCGTGCCTCCCTCGCTGAAGGGGCCCAGTGGTACAGGAATGTCAGAGAAGTCGATCGTTGGGATATTGGTGGCCAATGGTTGGATGCCCTCCACCAGTTGGAGATTCGGGTCAACGGTCAACAGTCTACCAGTGGGAGTGAGAAAGCCAATGTAATAGTCGGCTGGCGTCCCCGTTGATCCGCTCAGCGAAAAACGGAAGGGCATGCTTTCACCACTCACTACCAAGAAACTATCGGGAACCATGGTGGCCGTTTCTCCCATGGCAACGCCCGGCGCAAGGAGAAACAAAAGTGTGAAAGCGAAAATTTTACTTTGTTGCATAGGATTTTCCCCCTTTTTCCTTTGTGACAAATTTGCTTTTTATATTTTCCCCCTGGCCAATTGTGTAAAAACGATAGCGGTTCCTTGTTTGGAAGCCCCAGGAAAATAAAACCCCATCTTCCTTAGTGGAAAAATGGGGTTATTAAATGGCCTTCAATTTCATGGCTGCCTCCAGGCTAAAGAGGAAAAAAGGCCATAACAAGAACTTTTTCCATTCTATGGACTCCCAATTTTTCAATTATACCAGTATACCAGATCACGCTTAATATCAAGGGAAAAATTGATCTCATTTTTTTGCTTTTTTCGCTATACAGTTGAGAGTGTGTCTGTTATTGAATCGCAGCGACGAACAGCGTTATGATCATATCATCCTTTAGCTTATGCGACCCGGACGACAAGCTGGGCCGCAAAAAATTAGATTTTTTCTCGAAAATCAGACTTGATCTTTCCGGCTAATACTGATAATAGCTTTGCAAGCCGCGCATTAATCTGTGATCGTCCGGCAGCGTTTACAGCGTTGTAAGCATTTCCCGCAAAGAAACCTTTTTCCCAGGTTGTTGGCATGAAGCTAATTGATCTGATCCCGCGAATCCGAAAGGCCCTTGATGGCCGTGCTCCCCGCCCCCTGGAGGTGGAGGGTCTCATACGGGCTGCGGTGCTCATGCCCCTCTTCTCCAGGAATGAGGAGGCCCATGTGCTCTTTACAAGGCGAACTGAGAGGGTGAAGACGCACAAGGGCCAGGTGTCTTTTCCGGGTGGACTGATGGAGCCGCAGGATGAAAGCCTTCTGGCTGCTGCTCTTAGAGAGAGCCGAGAGGAGATCGAGATGGATCCCAATTCGGTGGAGATCCTTGGTCAACTGGACGAGGCGCCCACCTTTTCAACTCCCTATGTCATCACTCCCTTCGTGGGAGTCATCCCCTACCCCCAGCCATTTCGCCTCAACCTGAATGAGGTTGAGCGGTTGCTGGAAGTGCCCTTTAATTTTTTCATGGATGAATCCCATGTAAGCATAAAAATTGTCTCTCGCCGGGGCAGGGACAATCCTGTATACTATTACCACTATGGGGAAGAAGTCATCTGGGGCGCCACAGCACGAATCTTACGAAACTTCCTGGAAGTGGTTTTCGGATGGCCCGCCCACAAGTGAGGAAATTCTCAATTACCACGATCATGAAACCGGTACAGGTTCTTCTTAAGACGCAGACGAGCCATGCATTATTATTCGTCTTTCATTTCCTTTTCATTTCCTGAATTCTTGAATGGTTTTCTTCCAGATGGTCCCGAGGATGGACAGGTCGTGCCCGATCTCAATGGCCTGGACTCCCATGTCCCTGAGCTTTTTTGCATCCTCCCAGTAGGGGTACTTGGCACCGAAAATCACAAACTTGCCGTACTTTTTTGCCGCGTCGATGGTCCTGCGCAGGGCGTCCATGACCTTTTCGTGCCTGGTCTGCAGCGGTATCCCCGCTGATACGCTGAAATCCGCAGGACCGAAATATATTCCATCCAGCCCTTCCGTGGACATGATTTCATCGATGTTGGGGATGGCGGCCACATCCTCGATCATGGGAATGACCATGGTCTCGTTGTTGCTCCATTCCATCCAATCTGTTCCGCCGCCGGCGCCCCACTGGCCTGAGAAGCAAAGGCCGCCGTAGCCTCTCTTGCCCAAGGGAGGGAACTTGGCCGCCCTCACGATCTCCTCCACCTCCCGGCGAGTGTTCACATGGGGCACAATAACGCCGCCCGCACCCGCCTCCAGGGCCTTGCGCACCAGGTAGGGGTTGTCCTTGTCAATACGCAGCAGAGGAACGATGTCGGCGCAGAAGGCCCCCCTCAGCATGTCCTCGGTGGTATAATCTTGTCTCCAGGCGTGCTCGTTGTCGATGCGGCACCAATCAAGCCCGCAAAACCCAGCCAACTCGATGGCAGCCGGGCTGAAGGTGTAAACACAGGTGCCAAGAGCCACCTCTCCCCTTTTGATGATCTCCTTGAGCTTATTCTTTTTCCTCTCCATGATTTGCTCCTTTCCGCGATTGCCAAAATATCATCATTCACTTCTCACCAGGGCGCAAAATGGCCTTTATCATTGTACCCTCGTTAATGGCCTTGAAGGCTTTATCAGCTTCAGTGAGGGGAAAGTCTCCTGTGATAAAGGGGTCCAAATTCAATCTGCCCGCCTCAAACAATTCGAGCACCTCATGCCAGTCTCCCGGCACGTTGCCGTAAACCCCATGAACGTGTAGTTCCTTGCGCACCAGGGAAAGTAACGGCAAAGAGGCAGCGGCCCCGGTGATTCCCACCACAAGTAGATCACCGCCTCTGACCAGCAGTTCGGCAGCCACCTCGACCATGGAAGCCGACCCCGCTGCCTCTATAAACAGGTCGCATTCTCCCACAGCATCATAGAGGAACTCACGAGACTTTGCAGGTTCCGCGATAATCAGCGTTTGCATGCCATACTGGCGAGCAACATTGAGGCGCAACTCGTCTCGCTTCAACCCGCAAATGGTCACCTTGCCGGCCCCCAGAGTAAGGCACGAAATTCCCGCCGACAGGCCCACCGGACCAGGCCCGATTATGATCACCCTGCATCCGGGCCGAAACTTCAGCTGCCTTACACCGCGATACCCAACCACAAAGCACTCCATCATTCCTCCCACTTGGTCAGAGACGTTTGAGGGGAGGTCGAATAGATTCAATATCGGCACATCAACATATTCTGCCATTCCACCGTTCCGGCGCAGGCCATACTGCATGGCCCTCGACGGACCGGGCAGCGGCTTCTCTCCCCAGTCGCACAGCTGCAGCAATCCCCTCTTGCAAACGGCGCACTTATAACAGGGGATAAAGGGATAGACCACTACCCGCCGGCCTGTATGGGATTCGTCAACGCCCTCCCCTGCCTCCACCACTTCTCCGCAAAACTCATGTCCCGGGACATGGGGATATGTCATCCATTCGAAGCCCGCATGTCCATTATAAATGTGGACATCGCTGCCGCAGATCCCCACGGCCAGAACCTTAACCAGAACCTCTCCCGGGCCGGGCCGGGGGGTGGGAATTTCGCGGATTGCAATTCCCGGAGCTGGACCCTCCTTCACCACAGCCAGCATAATATGCCTCCTCTCTAAGCCATTATCTTATGAAATGTGCTCATGTTTAAATAATTTGTATTTCTTTATCAAACCTTTTTATGAATTCTCAAATGATATTCTCTCAATTGCAAGTGTATTTTAAAAAGATAATGTTTCATTAATTGCGCCCGGGCTTGAAAAAGGAGAGAAAAAATGCCTTCCTTTATGGCAAAATAACGAACCAATATGAGGAGTAAGGCCATGGAAAAATTGGAGCTATCAGAGATCATAAAGATCATTGAGGCGGAAGTCAAGAGTACGGGAAAGATTCAAGGTGTGAGACTACTAAGGTTATTGAAGGGGAAGTACAGGCCAAGGATTCTTCCAGAGAGGAGAATAGCTTCTGTGGAGATGGGAGAGGCTATAATGATTTGGTTCGCCATAGGAGCAAACAAAGGGTTTATTAATCATAGTTGAAAGTTAATAATGATGTGGCGGTTCATCCTGCGGGCCAGATAAACTCGGCTCGGGAATGAAAGATACGCGAAGAGCTGCCATTAAAAGTTCTTGTTAAATTATTGAGTTCCAAAGATAGCAGCAAAAATAGATATTGGAATTTAGTGAAGTTTCTTTAACACATTATCAGGAGTTTCCCCTTATAAGGAATAGTTGTGGCTACCGCTTTTGCAAGCACTAAGTGTCAGATTTGATAATAGTTATTTCACTAGATAAATTCTCCTTTGGCAATCATTACAGTCTTTCCGCCGACAGATACATCTATTTTCCCTTCTTTGTCCTCCGCTCTCAAGAAAAGCAATGAAGGTCTTCCTATTTCATAACCCTGTTCAACTCGAATATCGATTCGATCCTTTCCATAATAACGGTATTTCACTAAATACCCGGCCAGACAACCATTTGCACTTCCCGTGGCTGGATCCTCAGGCACACCATAGTAGTCAGCAAAAACTCGGACATTCAAGTCATTTAATTTATTATACGTCTCTGGGCAAAATATGAGCACCGCCTTGGCTTGTGTATCTTTAATCAACTCGAAGTATTTTTCTGTGGCCACCTTGGCCTTTTTCAAGGAATGTAAAGTCTTCAATTCGACTATGATGAAGGGTAGCCCGGTAGATACCTCCTGGATAGGGAATCTATGGTCTATTTCTTTTTTCTCAAGGCTCAAAACCTGAGAAATCGGCTCTGGGTCAAAAATTTGGCCAAAATTTGGTTCCATTTGTTTCATCCATAAAACGTCTATGTGTTCCCCGATGTAATTGAGCGTAACAGGAATCCGCCCGACCTTCAGATTCAGGATTATTGTCTCAATGGGCCTCCTGACAATTTCGCTTTGTATCACATAGGCTGTTCCCAGTGTCGGATGACCGGCAAATGGCACCTCTTCCTCCGGTGTAAAAATGCGAACATCATATCCGCCTTCCTTTTCTTCATCCGATAAAATAAAAGTTGTCTCCGAATAGTTCATCTCCTTGGCAATTTTTTGCATTTCAGCATCAGAGAGTGCTTTTGCATCTCTGAAGACTGCAAGTTGATTGCCTGCATATTTTTCCTCTGTAAATACATCCACTATGTAGAATGTGAGTTTTCCCATCTCGATTTCCTCCTAAGGCATTTCAGCTAACGGCCATCGAATGAGTGAAGCGCTCCGAGTAGCATTTTGGCGCCAGCTTCACATCCACCAGCCCTGCGTCTTGCATAAAAATCTTATGTCATTCAAGCGAAGCATTATGTAGAATGCCAACAGAAGCAGGAAGGGGGGTAATTATTCATACCTGCGGAGAATATCCCAGTATGCTCCTCGATATCCTTTCCGGATGGCGTCCACGAGTAGTTGATTGGCGTTGTAGTTGTAGTTTCTGTCGGGTCTTGATGGGTCAAAGAAGAAAAAACGCCTGTCCTCCCCGATGAGTTCATCAAGCATCTCAAAAGCGAAGGGCGCAATTCCAGGCTCAATGAAGAAGAGAGGTGTTAGCGGGTCATCTCCGCCGATTAGCCCCTCTCTCGTCTCCACCGACGTCACTAGATCTGCGAGCTCCGTTCCCGGATAGACCCGAACGCCGATGGCAACACCGACTCGATCTGGCTCTGCACGTCGCATCAGTTCAACGGTATTAATAATGCTTTCCTTTGTCTCCCCGGGCGCGCCTAATAAAAGGTCGAGCATGACCGCCATATCTGCCTCTTTACACAATTGAGCGGTTTTCAATATGTCACTCGGTGTAAAATCGCGCCTCAATCGCTTCAGCATCTCCTCATCGCCGTTGTCCACACCGAAGTTAATTCCCGCACATCCGGCATCGTGCATCACTTTAGCAAGTTCCCTTGAGAACGGAACCGGCGAGCAGTAAGCATACCAGTGTATTTTATCGCCAAGATCGCGGCGGATCATCTCATCGCACACCTCAAATGCGTGCTGCTCCGGTATATTGAACTCACTATCACAAGTGTGAAGATGGTCAATTCCCTGCCCCAGCAGCCTTTCCATCTCATCAACCACAGCTTTCGGCGGTCGATTTTGTATCTTTTTTCCTTTAGCTATCGGGTCGGCGCAATAGATACAATGCCGGGGACAACCGCGCTTGGTCTCTATCCCGGCTTGTCCACCTTCACGGAAATAGCGCTGGTTATCAATCCAGCTTCGGCTCATGGGAGGAAGGTTCATTAAAGGCGAAGTCGAAGGAGGGTTGCGGTGCCACATGCCACCGCGCCGCCAGATCAGATTCTGAAGGTCGAACCATTCCCGTTTTTCTTCTATCCTGTTCGCAAGCTCCACAAGGACAAATTCCCCGTCCCCCCATACCCCAGCATCAGCCTCGCAGAGGTTCAGAACCTGCTCAGGCATGGTAGAGAATCCCACGCCGCCAAGTACTATCAGGGCATTTGTATGCTTGCGGATTGTGCTCACAATATCTGCGAACTCGCCAAGGAACAACTGACGGCTTGTGAACACACAGTCGTCCGTGTTGCGCAGCGTAACCCCAACCAGCTCGAAGCTTGTTTTATCGAAAAACCCAGATATGGCAGAGCCACAATCATCCGCCCAGCAAAGGTCTAGAACCTCGACGGAATGTCCCGCGGCATTAAGTGCCTCAGCCACATATTCCAAGCCGATGGGCGCTATGGGAGGCTTTATCCGGTTCGTATTCACCAATGCTGCGTGCATAATGATCTCCTCTTTTTAAACTATTCCATCGTAGGCGTTTTGGGCAAGAACTACAATCCACAAGGCCTGTGTTATGCGCCGTGCCACTGCCGAATTTAATGACCCTCTTGAGACAAAACTAGGATTGCTCTTTCCACATCCTTCTCCTTAACAATCACGTAGTCCGTACCATAGGTTGATACTGAAAATATATTGATACTCGCATGCGCTAATGGCGTAGCAAGTAAATCGAGGATTAAGGTTAAAGAGAAATCCAGGGGTACTTGGACTCTTAGGCATCACCATCTTTATCAAAAGTTCTCCCCTCTGGAGCGTTAATTTAAGGACATATAATCGAAATTTTGTCGAGCGTTCGTGTGATAAAGAAAAAGCTATCTTTGAGTGCCCGATCAGGAAATCGAGCGTCCTTGTCCAATCTACAAATGGCAAACGTGTCCTGCAAAATTGAAAGTGCAATCTTTGGTTCAGTAATATCCTCTTATTGTTGGCGGCATGTCGTATATACTCTTGATGACATACGAAGCTAATCGAAGCGCAGTTTGCGTGGAGTGAATCATAGCCGTGTATGTCCATTGTTATTAGAAGTACCGTTTACCATTTTTTATTACACCTCTAACATATCTCCACGGTATCCACATCGTTCAAGAAGTTTACGAGCGTTAGTTATGCAGCTTGCAGTACTATAATGACTTTCAATGTATAAACCATTAGACAATCTTTTTGGTGCTCTAAAATCATCTCCATATCTGTGCTTGGATTTAATATTTACTAAATTTCTCTTATGGCCGCTTGCAATTGGGCAATTTTCCTTCCCTAATTTACCCTTTTTTATAAGCCACTCTGCAGTATTCACTAAAATATCATATGAATTATTGATTACATAAGTATCAGTTACAACCTTCATTTTCCTTGGTTGAGCCGCTTTCCATCCCTTAGGTTCCGGATGGACAGGTTCTAATATGATCTCTTCTGTAGGAAAAATAAGCTCTTTTACTCTCTCTTTTATGAAGTCTTCAATTTCAGTTTGATCGAATTCATACTCTGGGTATCCTTCATTAATCAAATTATCGAAAACAGGTATAAATCCTCTAACCAAATCTTTCGGCTCATCTAATAAAGAGTGCCAAATTTCATCTAATATTTGCAGTTTCTTTATGAGTTTTTCAATGTCCGTAATATTCACTTTTGAGATTGTGTTGAGCCTCCTAATAGTTGCTGTTATGTCATCGTTTTCGATATCGATTTTCCAAACTATACGTTCTGCCATTGTGGTGCCTTCTTGAAATGCTCTAAAAAGCAACCAAATGGCACCGTTTGTTAGAACTCCATATTTCATTCCCTCACCAAAGCAATGATTAGCTAACTGACGAATGACATCTTTTTGTTCTATATCAACAGATAACTTCTTTGCCTCGATAAACAAAACCTTTTTATTCCCTTTCAAAAGAGAGTAATCAGGAGCGCCTTCCTCAGTAGAAACATTTGGCTGCAATTCTTCTGGATTCTCTGTATCCCACCCTAAACCTCTCAAAATGGGATTCACAATTTGGCCCCTTATTGCCATCTCATTCCTTTCGTAAAGAGAGCGATGTTTCTTCATCCTCTCAGTCACAACTTTTATTGTTTCTTTTAAATCGACCATTTTCTTGACCTCTTTTGCAGGCTTTCCGATAACTTGTTCATTTACGAAAGAAGTTCAGATATGACTCACTATCACAAAACATTTTTATATCTATCAAAAGTTTACTTTGTCGAGCGGACTAATAATTTTCCCTATCTCCAAAGTAATCACATGATTATAAAAATATATGATCTTAATGCTTTTGTACAGAAAAAAATCAATATAATCAAGTAAAAGAAGAAATTCTCGGATTCACAGGAAAGGTAGTCACACAGGACAGCTAAAGATTATTTCATATACCTGTTTTTGGTCAATCCACAAGATGTTGCGGTTGATTAATGTGCTGGAATGCTGTGCGATTCGTTGAAAATAAGGACTGGTAAGGTTGTGTGAACTACAATGGCTCACTTTAGTTTGCTAACAACAGGAAGTCCGGCCTGCCTTTTCGCAACATCCTGTCTGATTTTCTTGTGAGTCGATAATACAGCAGCATGAAGAGCTCTTACGGCCTAAGGCGGTGTTGATGACAGCAGAGGCGCAGCCTACTCCGGCACTCACATTGATCGCTTCTGTTGGGCAATTTCTGGCACAGGCCCCGCATTCCATGCAAGCATCTCTATTTTCGATCCGTGCACTGCCGTTGGTCAGGCTAAAGACAGCGTGAGGGCAAACCGACAGGCACATACCGCAGCCCACACATTTCTCCTCGTCCAGCATTAAGGTAACCACGTCCTTGAGATAAATCAATTCACCCATAATTTGAACTCCCTATGCGATAAATAGAGACCCGAGCCAGACAATGAGGCCCGCGATACCGGCCCCAATTTCCAGGGGCAATGCCCAGCGCATTTCCTTCTTTACCCCGGAGAGAGAGGTATATGTCGATGCACCGGTGAAATCCATCGCAAGATAAGCAGCGGCTGCTGGTATCATAAGAAACCAGGCCAGCATTTCAAGACTTCCTATTTCACCCCACCTAAAAATTGAAAATACTGCAGCGCCAACAAGACCCAGGCTCATTCCTTTGAGAGAAAAGGCCCGCCCTGGCAGCCAAGGCAGCAATAAAGGAGTTAAAACCGTGCCGGAAAGAATGGCAGCCAGTACAGCCATCATGATAAAAAGACCATGATTAAAGGCGTTCGTCCAGAACCCTCCATGTCCCCCCAGCCCTCCCAGGAAAACCATAAAAATAAGAACGATCAGAGCCCATTTTAAGGCGCTGACAAGCTCCACGGGAATCAGAACCGCCCGCTCCCATGCAGTGAAGGTTTTGAGCCGCATTTCTGGAGTCGCTTTAAGGCCGGCGTCCAGAAAGGCCGGCAGGTCTCTTGCCCGAATAGGCCCGAAGATGACTTTGAAGCCCGATAGGTTTTTGACTAAGTGAGCCGCAACTCCTGGACCGGCCAACTGGGGAAGAATCAATGTCCGATGAGACACGACGTGGCCCAGACCGCTCGATTCAATGCGGCCAACGAGCTCCGTTGTCCCAAAGGTGCCCTTTCCCGCAGCACACCAGACATTAATACCTTTCGTGTCCAGAACCAGAATCCATGCATACCGGCCTGGAAGAGCCGCTCGCAGCTTGTCGAAGCTCATTTTATAATTGGCCGTGACCAACACCGGGGCGTGCTCATCGGGCATTCCCAGGGCGTATAGGCCCGGTTCGACAGTGTAATGCATGCGTCCCACGCCCCAACGGGCCTTGAAAGTCCCCCAGTGGTCGGCCCAGACCAGGGAAGAGGATACTCTGGGCACCTCCCATGCCGCAGTATGAACAGATCCTACCAAAAAGGGTTGCTTTAAGCTGGTAAGACTCACCTGAGCCTTTCTAACCTGAACTCAGCAATTGGTAATAGAAAATATCTGTGTATCAGGTTCGTTAAGACAACTACTTGCCTCAGGTGTTTCGCCAGTTTTTCCTAATGAGTGACATTTTCTTTCATCCATGATCAATCACTTCATTATATTTTAGTCTTTTTTCGTTCTCGATGTCCAGAAGTAAAACATGGCATGATATTCTACGGCAGATGCCAAAAACTTTTGGTCATCCTATCCTTATGCCAATGTTGCGGGCATCTTATTGATATAAAATTTCGGTATCTTATATATATATTAGCCCATCAGAAAAGAAGCAAGCTTTAATTTCACAGTATCCCTTCAGTAGCCCCGCTGACGGTCAACCTGATTCATCAAGGGCTCGCCTTGCAGGTAGCGGCGCAGGTTTTCCGCAAACAGATCGGTAGCATAGTCGTCGTAGTGAAGTGTGAAGCCGGATACGTGGGGTGAAATGATGACATTTTCGATCCGCCAGAGCGGGCTCTCGGACGGCAGAGGCTCAGGGTCGAATACGTCAAGACCGGCGCCGCCTATCCAGCCTTCCCGGAGGGCGCAAATCAGGGCCTCCTGATCAACAACGTTGCCTCGAGAGATGTTGACCAGGTAGGCGTGATCCGGCATGGCGCGGAGTTCTTCGCGGCCGATGAGGCGCCGGGTGGCAGCTGTTGATGGCACGGTCAGCACGATGTAATCACTCTGGGCAAGAGCCTGGTGCAATTCTTGAGGCAGGTAGATGGTCTCTGGGATAGAGCCATCAGGGTCGCCGGTGCCGGGCAGGGTGAAGCCCGTGTCAATTCTTTTCTGCGGATCGCGCTTTACCGCTAGGACGCGCATACCAAGACAACGGGCTATTCGTGCAACCTCGCGGCCGATGCTGCCATAGCCCACGATGCAAATGGTGCTGCCTCTCATCTCACGGCCCACAAAATTCTTCCACCGGTCACTGGCCCACTGGCTCTTCTGCTGAAAGTGAAACATGCGGGGAAAGCGCCGGGTGAAAGCCAGCATACTGGCTATCACGTACTCGCTTATGGTTGTGGCGTGGATGCCGCTGGACGTCGTAATGATTACGTCGCTAAGCCACAATTGGTTATCAATTAGATGATCTGCACCGGCACTGTGGAGCTGGACCCACCGCAGCTTTGAAGCTACTTCCAGGGTTGTAAACGCATTAAAGGTGTATAGCACCTCCACCTTTTCGTTCATGGCTTTCGTAACTTCCCCGGCGTTGTGGCACGTCTCCTGGCGCACCTCCAGGCGGGGCGAAACTGCCCGCAGCTTGTCGAGTTGTTCTTCAGTAAAACGCAATGTGCCCAAAACATTAATCGGTTCCATATCAGTCTCCGTGACTATCGTTGGAATCAGCTGCGGACATTGTGCGCAGCCATTGCACGATATGCAATTTCAAATTCTCGGCGGTGCAAATAATATTTTCGCTCTCCTATTGTCTTCAACCTGCTTATTCCAGCCCCTCCGAGTTGGCGTCCAAAAAAAATATATTTCTTTTCTCCCCATTCCCCTGCGGCGAATGAGTATATCATGCTTCTAAACCGTGTTTAACCTGACCTTTTCCCGCATCCTCTTGATCGCCCCGCGGCGCCGCTTCCGCTCCAGGATGCGCTGCCTCGCGCCGGCCGGAGGGGCCGTGGGAATACGGCAAGAGGGTCGGCGCGCGGCCGCTTCCAAGCGCAGGGCCAGACGCTCAATCGCCAACTGGAGATTGCGGGCGCGAGAGCGCCGTTCCCGGGCAATAACCGTTATGCCGGTAGGCTGATGCACCAATCGCACGGCCGTCTCCACCTTGTTCTTTCGCTGCCCACCAGGCCCGGAGCTCTTGAAAAAATCCACCCTGGTATTGCTAAGCAATTGTTGTCGATCTTTATCCAAAGGTGACATTACAGTAAATTTTTTAACTACTCCAGTCAAGCACCCCACAAATGCCCCACTTTTTGGGGCACTATTGCCATCGTGTAGCATAAGCTATGCCATCTCTGATTTGTCATAGCATGCCTTCTCTTCTGTATAATTTAAATTTAGGGTGGGCTGCGCCTAAAATCAATGGGCCGGGGTTATAGTGTAAAGATTTCAGTGGACACAGCCCATTCGCACCGCTATTGCAACACGATTAAGGAATGGACGCGTCCATCATCACCGGCTTGCTCATTTCCATTATATCGAACATTGCCATTTCGTAATCCCTGAGTTCGGGCTCCTTCCGCATTCTCTCTCCCAATTTTTCCCGGTGATATTCCCTGATTTCTGCATCCAGCGGAAGGTTCCCCATGGAGACATAGCGAACGGCACCTCTTATGTCCCGAGCCGTGATAACCTTCCCGAGCGCATGAGTGCTGGGAGCCCAGGGGATATCGAGAATACCGGACTGAAATCCCCGGGTGGCAGCGCGGGCAAAATCGCCTTCTCCCAGCTCCAGCGCCCGATCCAGCAATACCCTGGCCTCATGGATGATCATGTTCTTTTCCATCATGACCTCTTCATCCATGGGGAGCCTGCTGCTGCGCAACATTCGGATCACCTGGTTGCATGCACGAAGAGCCTGGGCGTTTGCCTCCTTGGTGGGAATCCCACTGGCCTCATGTGTAGTTTTAGTAATCATCTGCGTGGCTCCCCCAAGGACGGCAATGGCGCTGCCCATAACTATGATAGCATAGGCCTGTGCCTCGTCTTCCGGGAAAGCCTGCATCCAGTGATGGGAGGCCACAGTATAAAAAAAGTCCTGATATCCGAACCGATCCAGGTACTCCCGGCTGACCTCATCCATGGCTCGCAGGGCGGCCACGTCCTGGATGAGGTTAAGATTCTGACAGAGCCCCACTGTATAATGGCTAACGCCCTGCCGTGCCGCCAGAAGCATCTCCAGAACTGCGATAGCGATGCCCAGGCCGGGGGGAATAAGGGTGCCCGTCAGGAAGCCGGGTTGCTCGCGGTGAATGTAAACCCCGTGGTCGTTGTAATATTTGACCAGCCGATCCAGGTACTGATAGTTCCGAATCCCCTCTTCCAGAGGGACATTGCGTGTATAGCTGATTGTGTAGGAGATGCCGGCACCCAGGAATCCCGTGCATCCTGCTGCCAGCCCCACCTCCGCCGTGATCCGGGGGTAGGCTGTCCCGGAGAGAATCATGATGGGCCGAGCCACCGCATCCACCACACGACGTACTTCCCGCACACCATGGTTCACGATTGGTAGGCCGTTAAGCATAGCCCGGCCCTCTCGCCGGCTCTCCTCTAATCCCTTCTGAGCTTCGGACAGGCGAAGATTGCGGGTATAGGTGTCAGTGGTGATGGGGAGCAAGTCCGCCCTTCCCTCGTCCTGAAGGCATCGCAAAAGCTCTATCTGCCACTCCACCAGGGGTACACCACCCCGGGGCTGAATAAGTGTTCGGCCCTCCTGTCTGCCTTTTCGCACAGCCAGGGCAAAATTCTTCTCTGGCGAGAGATTGTGTTGATATTCCACCGCATCCTCAAGATCAACCTCCTTTCCCGTGGGCCACAGGGAAAGAACCTCTTTCCTGACACGAAAAAATTCTGTCTCGTCCCACATTTTATCTTGGATTTCCATGGATAACTCCTACATTTGCTTCCACAAAACGCAATATATTTTAATTGAAATAATACCAGCGAAGATCATCTTTGTAAAGTTGGCAGGTGCATGAGAAAAAATTTTCCAAAATAAATAGATTTTGTGCTATATCTTCTAAACAAAAATTATACTCAGCGACTCCGGGGAAAGGAGAGAGCAATGCAGGTCATTTTCCTGGGAACGGGCGATGCATTTGGGAGCAGCGGCCGCAATGCCTCCGCAATCTTAGTACGATCGGCCAATCTGAACTTTTTATTGGACTGCGGCCCCGGCACATTGCCGGCCATGAAGCGAGCTGAACTGGAGCCCCGTGAGCTTGATGGGATTTTATTGAGCCACCTACACGGCGATCATTTCGGTGGGATACCATTTTTCTTCTTGGAATATCAGTTCCTGTCGCACCGGGACGATGAGTTGGTGATCGCTGGCCCTCCGGGCACTGAGCAGCGAGTGGAAGATCTATACCGGGTCATGTTCTCCGAGATGGGGGATATACCGAGAAAGTTTAGTGTTCGATACAGAGATCTGCAGGCCGGTGAAACATTGGAGTTAAACGGTATATCCATACGTCCATTCCAAGTGATTCACCCCCTCCGGGAGACAGCCTTTGGTTACTGCATCGAGGATGCCAAGCGGGTCCTGTGCTACACGGGCGATACGCAGTGGTTTCCCGGGCTTGCAAAGGAGGTAAAGGGCGCGGACCTTTTGATCACTGAGGGATTCACCTTCGAAAAAAAGATCCCACGCCACATGAGCTACCGCGACCTCATGTCACATCGGGAGGAACTGGAGGTTAGCAGAATACTTGTCACCCACATGGGGCCAGAAACCCTCAACCATTTGGAACAGATAGAGCTGGAGACGGCTTATGATGGAATGGTAGTCGAAGTATAAACATATAAAGAAATCTTTTCTGATGAAGAGGAATTGAACTACAGTTTCACTACCGGCAGATGACCCTGTCGTGTTGGAGAATGAGCTCCAAAAAATGACGACAATTTGCAGAGCCTCTGGTAGAGGCGAACTTCATGCCTCTCCTTAGCAGACCAGCAAGTGCCCCGGCCAGCTTCAGGACATAATCGTCAGGTTTCGACTTGTAATCCGTAGTGGCTTCATGATGTCAAAATGAGAAAGGCCTTGTTCTCGCAATAGGCTTTGTGCACTGGAATTTTATGCCCCAGCCCAAACGTGCTCACCCGGTGATCCACCAGGATTAATCCAAGGCTCGTGTGAAGTCCTTCGTAGAATTTATCCCAGTCACGGATTAAAACAGGCCCATCTTTCTTTTCTTTATCCCTGGAGAATTTTAGCCACCTTTCAAGCTGGACAGCAAAAAAGGGGCGATGAAAACCCCTCACATGTAGGACAAGGCCCGGTCCAGCCGGCGCAAGATCTCCTGCCGTGTTAGTAAACCCAGCACCGCTTGCAGCTCGGGCCCTCTTATTGAGCCCGTGAGGGCCGCCCTGAGCGGCATGAAAAGCTGCTTGCCTTTCAACCCTGTCCGAGACCTGGCGGCACTGATCAGCACTGCAGGATCCAGGTGGGAGGACGCCCCAACGTGTTCTGCCTCCAGGCGAAAAGCCTTGAGTACTTCCCTCGCGTCAGGAACTGCCAGAACCTCGCGAGCCTCTTCATCCGGATCGGGAGTTTTCAAAAAGATCGCGGCGGGAACTTCGGCTTGGGCCAGAGTATGGATATTGTCCCGGATGGCGCTGGCCATGGCCGTCAGGGATGACCCGTCCATGGATCCAGGGTCCAACCCGGCCTTTTCCAGAAATGGCTTCATGTGTTGGGCCAGATCTTCAGGCGGAAGGGAGCGCATATGCTTGGAGTTGAGCCAGCGGAGCTTATCTCTGTCGAACTCAGCGGAGCCGGCACGGACTTTTTTAATATCAAAATGACGAACCAATTCCGCAGTGTCCATCACCTCAGAGCCTCCTTCAACAGCCCATCCAAGGAGAGCAAGATAATTAACCATGGCCTCAGGAAGAAACCCTTCTTCCCTGTACTGGCGAACGGCTGTGGCGCCGTGGCGTTTGCTAAGGCGATGACCGTCGGGACCCAGCAGAAGCGCATGATGGGCGAACCGTGGAACTGTAAAGCCCATGGCTTGATAGAGCATTATCTGCCTTGGCGTGTTGGAGAGATGATCCTCGCCCCGGATCACATCGGTAATGCCCATGAGCGCATCATCCACCACTGCGGCGAAATTATAAGTTGGCAAGCCGTCGAAGCGAATAATTACGAAATCTCCAACAAAACCGGGTGGGAACGTAACCATCCCCCTGATAAGGTCATTAACAGCGATGGGCTCCTCATCCGCACGAAAACGGATTGAGGGGCGGCGGCCTTGGGCCTCCAGTCCCCGGCGCTGGGCAGCTGACAAGTACCTGCAGCGCCCATCATAGCGCGGTGGCCTTCTCTGGGCCAGGGCTTCCGCTCTCCGCGCCGCCAATTCCTCATCGGTGCAGTAGCAGGGATATGCCCTCCCCGAGGACTGGAGGCATTGGGCATATTCACTGTATAAGTGCAGCCGCTCCGATTGCCGGTAAGGCCCGAAGGGACCACCACGTTCCGGACCCTCCTGCCACTGGACTCCGAGCCAAGCGAGATCCTCAAGGATGGCCTGCTCGAAATCCCTCCTGGAGCGCACCTGATCAGTGTCCTCGATACGCAGGATCAGTACACCGTCTTCACGTTGCGCCTGAAGCCAGTTGTAGATTGCGGTTCGAGCATTTCCAACATGGAGCCACCCGGTAGGGCTGGGAGCAAATCGCAAGCGGACTTCAGATCCCATCTCATCTTTCCTCTCTTGGGACCTCATGTGTGGCCTCCAGGCTCATAAGCACTACGGCATAAGCTTCCATCCCTTCTCCTCTGCCCGCAAAACCCAAATCCTCAGTGGTCTTGGCTTTCACACTGACCCGTTCCTTATCGATACCCAGTATGCCGGCAATGGCATCCACCATTAAGGTGATGTAAGGAGCCAGGCGAGGAGCCTGTGCCACTATGGTAGCATCCACGTTCTCCACCCGCGCGCCTTTTTCCCTCAATAGTTCGAACACACGGCGCAACAGTTCCGTGCTTCGGATGTCTCTGTACTGTTGGTCTGTGTCGGGGAAATGGGTCCCCAGGTCTCCCAGTGCCATTGACCCGAGCATGCCATCGCACAGGGCATGAAGAAGGACATCCGCGTCGGAGTGCCCCTGGAGTCCCTTTTCGTAAGGAATATGCACCCCTCCCAGCCAAAGTTGCCGGCCCCTTTCCAACCGATGCACGTCATAGCCAAATCCAACCCGAAGCGCCACTGAATGTTTCCACCCGGAAGCTTGACTAATGGACGGATTCATGGGGACTACCATTCACAACTATATTAAGGGTGGGCGCAAGAAGCACAATTGCTCTCCTGCTCCAGTATTCTTGCGGCCACTAACAGGTCATCTGGAGTGGTAATCTTGATGTTGTTTCGCAGCCCTTCCACCACCTGGACAGGTGCCCCCAGATACTCTACCAGGGAGGCGTCGTCTGTAGCCGTCCATCTTTCTCTGGCCGCTCTTTTGTGAGCTTCCATCAGCAACTCCCATCGAAAGGCCTGGGGGGTCTGAGCCATCCATATTTGTCGGCGATCTAAGGTCTCAAGGACGAGGCCGTTTTCCGAAACCTTTTTAACCGTCTCAATTGCTGGCAGTGCGGCCATGGCAGCTCCAATATTGGCTGCGGCATCAAGGACTTTCCGTATCAAATCTTTTGTCACAAAGGGACGAACTGCATCATGAACGATGACCATTCTGCATTTATCCACCGCTTCCAGGCCTCGAAGAACGGATTCCTGCCGTGTCTTCCCTCCCTCAACCACGCGTATCACCTTCTCGATCCCGTAAGCCTCTACAATGTGGCTGTGGCAATGGCTGATATCATCGGCTTGGACAACCAAGACCAAGGCGTCGATCTCTTTGGCTGCTTGGAACCGCAGGAGCGTCCTGGCCAGGATTGGAACGCCTTTCAGATCAAGAAACGGCTTGCAAATTTTGCCGCCCATGCGCAGGCCAATACCCGCCGCTGGGACAATGGCACAAGTTTGCATCAAATGAACACCCAACCGGCGTCTTCTTTAGCAACAAGCTCAACTGGATTCTACCCTGAGACTCCAACCCAGAGGCAATCACGCATGATGCCTCACATCGAGGCATAAAAATACAAATCTGTGGGCATTTTGGCCCTTCAATTCACCGAGTAATAAAAAGGCCCGGGCAGCTCCCTGGAAGAGCTTTCCGGGCCTGGCTTAACGAGGCTCATGGCCTGGCGTGATGAAGCATTTCTCGACCATTATCCTTGAGGATGGTAAATATCATCCTTCCTGCCGTGGTTTGAAGAACACTGGTGACAGAAACCTCGACACTTTTGCCCTGGAACTTCCGGGCGCTTTCTACCACTACCATGGTCCCATCATCAAGATATCCAATACCCTGGCCTTGCTCCTTTCCTTCCTTAATAATCTGGACCTTCATCACCTCACCTGGCAACACCACAGGCTTCAGGGCATTGGCCAGTTGATTGATGTTCAGGACGATCACGCCATGTAACTCAGCGACCTTGTTGAGGTTAAAATCATTGGTAAGGATCTTCCCATTCAGCTTTTTGGCCAGAGCGATGAGTTTGGAATCCACGTCCCGGATCTTGGGAAAGTCCTGATCCACAATCCGCACTGTCAAATCCACCTGCTTCTGCATCCTATTAAGAATGTCCAGGCCCCTTCTTCCTTTTGTTCTTTTCAAGGAATCTGCCGAATCGGCAATCCGCTGGAGTTCATGGAGAACGAACTGCGGGATCATCAAGATTCCTTCAATAAATCCGGTCTCGCAGATATCGGCGATACGTCCATCGATGATTACGCTGGTGTCCAAAATTTTGATATTCTCTGCCGAAGGCCTGTTTCTAGTGAAAAAAATCAACTGGGTTGGATCAAAGTCCTCAGCCTTTTTTGTTCCAAGGGCCAAACCAAGATACCCAAGGATAGAATTGGCCAGAATGTAACCTGCAAAACCCAAAGCGGGACTCTCGTTCCAGTCCAATAAAAAGGCATATGAGAATAAATTGCCTATGATCAATCCAGTGATGGCTCCCAAGGCACCACCTATCATCACTTTCAAAGGAGATTTCAAAGCAAACTGCTCGGATGCTAAAATAAGAAAAGCAATGATCAATCCTATTAATGCACCACCGAGGGCGAGATCCTGCCGAAGGAATAACTCATAAAAAATAATGGCCATAGAAACCGAACAGGCAATAATTAACAAAATTCTTATTACAAAACGAATCATTTCATCTTTCATCCCCTTTCCGTACTAATTCCTTGAAATTCTTGCAGATATATTTCAAATCATTTACCTTGTGCGACCTAATTCAGCCGCCTAAAAAAACCGGAAAATGTCTTTTTCCACCACCTCCTCTGGCATCTTTCGAGCTATTGAAAGCTCCTTGATTAATAGGTGCCGGGCTGTGTCAAGCATTTTTCGTTCTCCAAAAGAGAGGTCTTTGCCGTTTTTCAAAAGAGTGAGATCCCTGAGAACCTCAGCGATCTCAAAGGCAGAGCCCGTCTTTATCTTTTCCATGTAATCCCGATATCGTCGGTTCCAAGTTTGATTCTCTGGGATTTCATTCCGCTCCTGAAGGATTTTGTAAATTCTTGGTATGTCTTTGATGTTGATAATTTCCCGGAGACCCACGTTTTTTATGTTATCGGTCGGAATCATAATGGTCATATTATTATCGAGGATCCGCATGATATAAAAGGTTTGCGAGTTGCCGGAAATTTCTCTAGTTTCGATCGCCTCAATAACTCCAACCCCATGAGCGGGATATACTGCCAGATCGCCAATGTTAAACATCCCTCGCCAACCTCCTTGCTTTTATATATTCTAAATATTTAAAATACCACAAAATTGCCCAATCGTCAATATAATTCCTATTATCATATAATCCAACAAAATGGACGTTCCTGGAGCCTAGGGTCCAATAATCCCATTTCATCCATCAAAGTTATTGGCAAATTCGAGAGCACCATTGGATTGAATAGAAACGAATCCTCCGGGCTGACCTTGAACAATGAAGCCTATTTTTTCCCGCCATACGCCATTATGCCTGCCAGAAGCTCTGTCCCCTTGCGATCTATATTTTTACCTCAAACCCCGTGCACAGACTTATAAAACCACGGAAAGCTGAGTTGATAAGATCGCCCATAAAAAGTCGATCCATGAAATTTTCCAGGCCTATCTTTAGGCAGCCATCATCCAAAATTTTAACCAATGCGATGGAATGCATCTTTAGAATATCTAATCATAAAGGAAAGATATTAAAGGAGCCTATGTTTCAGTAGCCATAAGCTTTTGGCTGGGTGAATTGGTGGGATATTTTAGATAGATCCGCGGCTACCGCTTGGGAGTCCGTGGCGTCGCGAACCCGGGCCTCATCGATACAGGGCATCCAGGCCTACCAGCCGCTCCACCAGCATCACCACGCCCACAGTAATGGCGATGCTCACAGTTGAAACCGCTGCGGCCGTGGGGTCAAAGTCCCAGCGGACGTAATCGAAGAGTTGGATGGGAAGGGTAACCTGACCGGGAGCTTTTAGTAGCAAGGATATTGTGAACTGGTCGAAGGAGACGATAAATGCAAAGACCGCTCCTGCGATCACTCCCGGTTTGATGATTGGGAGGGTGACGCGATAGAATGTCTTGTAACGACTAGCCCCAAGGCTCCGGGCCATTTCTTCCAAGGTGCGGTCAAAATTATATAGCACAGAGGATATATTGAGGAACACAAATGGGAGCGTGATCAGAACGTGTCCCATGAGAAGACTAAAAAGTGTGTCTGTCCCGATCCCCACGGCGTAATAAAAGAGCAGTAAGGCGATGCCGGTGAGGATCGAGGGCAGCAAGAGGGGAGAGATCATCATAACCCGCATCCGCTCTCGCCATTTTCCCGCATAGCGCACTACGAAAAGAGCCGCCATGAACCCTATCGTGGTGGAGATACACATGGTATAAATAGCCAGTTTCAGCGATAGTTTCAAGGAATCGATGAAAGGCTCGCTTTCAAGAAAGGCCTTGAACCATCTAAACGAGAGCCCCTGGGGTGGAAATGTCAGATACTCACCTGCGTTGAAAGCCGCCATAACTACAATGACGAGAGGAAGGAGCAGGAAGCCATATATCAGGCCAATAACGGCGAGCAATACTATCTGCTGATATTTATACCGCATCATGTCCTCCCCATAACTCCCCGGAATGCATGGACCATCATGCGGTTGTAAGAGTAAATGATCGCCAAGGCGCAGACGAAAAGGATCAGCGCCAGCGCGGCGCCGAATGGCCACAGGAAAGCCTCCAGAACCTGCTGTACTACCAGAGTCGGCATGATCATTAGCTTGAATCCGCCCAGTAGGATGGGGATAACATAAGCGCTAATGGTTAGGATGAAAACCAGGATGGAGCCTGAGAGTATCCCCGGCACACTCAGGGGCAGGGTGATTCGCAAGAAGGTTTTCAAAGGACTGGCCCCAAGGGAACGTGCCGCAGCCTCCAGGCTCGGATCGATGCTCCCAATGGTCCCAACCAGAGGCAGGATCATGAAGGGAAGCCATACATGGACCAACCCGACTCCCACGCCAAAAGAATTGTACATAAGCTTCAGAGGCTGGGCTATGATGCCGAGTTTGATAAGCATATCATTAATCAGCCCCCGATCGGCCAGGAGCACGATCCAGCCGTAGCATCTGATCACGACCCCCACCAGCAGCGGCGAGAGCACGAAGGCATACAAGATGCCTTTTAACCTGCTCCGAGTACGCGCAAGATTATAGGCCACGGGATACGCGATGAGCAATGTAATTACCGTGGTGATGAAGCCGAACCTCAGCGTCACCCACAGCACGTTTAAATAATATCTGTCCGTCAGCCCTTTTTTGTAGTTGGCCAAGGAGAACTCCTGGCCGTAAGGCCTGTCGGTGGCTACTTCGCGAAAGCTGATAATTATGAGGTTCAGGTACGGGAGCAAGAAAAAGAGAACGAGAATAGTGATGGCGGGGATCACAAGTATCCATGGGCTTGCCAGGAGGCTTTTTCTTTTCCCATACGGCTTCATGCTTTTCCTCCGGGGATTCTCATGTCTTCACTGGGCTTCCGCGTCTCCAGACTTGCTAATCTCTTCCTCAGAGATGATCCATACGCGATCCGGAGGGAAACACACTTGGATCTTATCGCCGATCTCGAAAGTTTTCCAGGGTTCCTCCTGCACCCGGATCACCAAGTTGTCCCGGCACACGATCAAGTAATCAAGCAAGCTGCCGAGGTAGGTTCGCGCTTTTACACGCCCCTCAATGATGTTCTCCAGTCGGGACTTTTTGATAGACCCATATAGCTTGATAGATTCAGGCCTCACGGCCAAGGTGACCCTGGAATTCACAGCCACCGACTCCTCGTATTTGCATATGATCTCCCCAAGGCTCGTTGATACCCGGCAGAGGTCATCCGACTCGCATGTTTTAACCTCTCCTTCGATAAAGTTGATCAAACCAATGAAGTCCGCCACCATGCGGCTTGCGGGCTTATTGTAAATTTCGGTGGGTGCTCCAATCTGATTCACTACACCATCGAACATCACTGTGATCTTATCCGCGATGACCATGGACTCGGATTGGTCATGAGTGACGTAAATAGTTGTAATCCCAACACTTTTTTGCAAAGAACGAATGAAAAAGCGCATCTCCTCGCGAAGCTTGGCATCGAGGTTGGCCAGGGGCTCATCCAAGAGCAGAACCTGGGGCTTGATCACAAGTGCACGGGCAAGGGCTACACGTTGCTGCTGACCTCCGCTTAACTGCCGTGGGTAGCGGACCTCCAACCCTGACATCTGCACCATCGACAGAACCTCTTCTATTTTGCTCCGGATCTCGGTTTTCGAGACTTTTCTCATCTCCAGCCCGAAGGCGATATTTTCAAAAACCGTCATGTGAGGAAACAGAGCATAATTCTGGAAAACCATCCCCACGTCTCGCATCTCAGGGGGCAGGAATGTGATATCGCGATCATCGAACCAGATCTCTCCCCCATCGGGCTCCTCAAAGCCAGCGATGCATCGAAGGGTAGTCGTCTTACCGCATCCGCTGGGTCCCAGCAGGGCCACAAAACTCCCTTCTTGGATGTCGAGGTTCATATTGCGGACGGCAACGACATCCTCAAAGCGCTTCGTCAGATTTCGAATGGCAATGGTGGTCATCTCCGCTTCTCTTCCGCAATGATAAATGATATAGGAAGGCGCCTCCAGGCATGGGCGGAGCCTCCAAAGGAATCACCCGATCCCGGAGGCATCCTGTTTGAGGGGAATTCGCTCACATCTCCTTGTTCCACTTTTCCACCATGTATGGCTTCCGATCCATGGCCGCCGCGAAGTCCCATTTAATGATCTCTTTGATACGCTCACCGTATATGGGGATATACTCCTGAAGCTCAGGGGGGACCTTCACCTTCATGTTGGCTGGGGCCACCAGGAATTTCTTCATCCATTTACTCTGGGCTTCCTGGCTCAGCACATAGTTCACGTATGCGAAGGCCAGATCCTTGTTCTTGCTCCCTTTGGTCACGTTGAAGGTCTGCTCGAACATGAACATGCCTTCCTTGGGCGCGCAAAAAGCGATCTTCATGCCCCTTTTCCTGGCACGGCCCACAGCGGGTGCGTCTAGTGGGCCAATAATGATCTCTCCCCGCTCCAGCATGATCTGCATAGTGCCGGAGTAGTCCACCTGTTTGAAGGGCTTGAGCTTCCGGATGGCAGCGAATCCTTCGTCGAGCTTGTACTCACTTCCGCCAAATATCTTGGATGCCAGCAACACGGTCATGAACCCTGCGGAATTGGTTATGGTGTATAGACCGATCTTTCCTTTGAGCTCCGGATTCTCCCAGAGGTCTTTCCAGGAAGTTGGAGGATTCTTGACCAAGTCTTCACGATAGGCCAGGCCAATGGGCTGAACCACTCCAATGACAGAGATTTCATCTTTATAACGGCACAAGGGGTTGATGTCTTTCAGGTTTGGAACTTTCTCGATGAGCAGGGGAGTGAAAAACCCCTCTCTACGCTCCTGGACGGCCCAGATCTCATTGGTCATCACAACGTCGTAAGGTGGATTATCGACGCCACTGGCCCGCAGCTTGGCGTACCACTCCTTGGCCAGCCCCACGCCAAGGGTCACTTTGCAGTTGCATTGCTTTTGGAAAGGTGGAATAATGGTACTAGTAATGAACTTTTGAAAGCTGCCACCATACGAGGTTGTAACGATCCCCCTCTTGGCTGCCCAAGATTTTGCCGCAGGTCCAAGCACGATACCCACGAGCCCGGCCCCCATCGCACCGCCGGCAACCATCAGAAATGACCGGCGATCCATTTTCCTGTCTTGTAATTCTCTCACGGGCTCACCTCCTCATCTTCCGGATTTCAGTAATCCGAATACTGCCATCTTTTTACCGGAGAAAAGCAAGTGAAGCTTTGCCTGAGCAGTATTCTCCGGCCACCCAATGGCCACTTTTTCTTGCATTTTTCAGATACGCTAATAAATCAGATCGTATCTCTGGAGCAAGTGATTGCTTTCTTTAATTTTTCGTTATTACACAGTGCATTAAATAGTCTGCACTTGGATTCTGGTCAGATTTGCGAGTACTTTTGTATTTGGACGGATGTCAGGAAGTAAAATACAAACAATTTCATGCTCTCCCTCGAAAATTTCTGTTTTCATGATTCGTTGTGGCTCATGGAGCCATGATAAACTCCTTAATAGATACATCTTTGAACGTATGATGTCAAGCGATTTTCATCTATCTTCCTTGTTTTAAAATGGTGGGCCACACCTTACTTTAATTGTCTCCCCTTGAATAGCAAATTCGCTCCCTATAAGGGCCATTAAGCTTCATAATTCCTGGAAGGGGCGATAAGGGAAATCAAAACCGAAATGGCCTGGCCCGAAGATCTCCAGCCCCTTTTTTCTCGTCCAGATCTCGGGACAGCGCCGGGCGATCACGGCCACCTCCCGGCCCTGGGTAAAATACTTACTGTCGTTGAGAAGCCCCTCTCCACTCCGTGCATCCACTATAAGGATGCTGTCCGGGCACGTCACATCCACTTCCCCGTCACGCCAGGAGACCAGATTCTCGTTCTTGTACCAGACCCTGTATCGTTGACCCGCAAAGCGGCCGGTACCATCAAGCTGGATGTTCCCCCAATTGAAAGCAGCCCGCATCTCATGCTCGAAGCCCTGGACCAATCCCACGAAGCGGAGCTTTCCATCAAGAACCTGCATCAGATTCTCAACCATGTTTTCCTTGGAACTCCTCAGGATACGGCCTACTTCAATGGCCAGGGAAATTGTCCCCCAGACGATTCCCTCTCGGACCTGTCGGCCGCTGCATGGACAACGCGCTGCCCCACACCTGCCGCCCGAGCTCCTGGAGATGTATCTAGCCATCACCTCCATCCGGTAGTCGTCCTGGGTTTGTTTGATAATGGCTACCTCACCATGAAAGTTGACGGCGGCCAAAGGGCTAACGGGTATGCCCATCACATTGGTGGTGGATATGGATAGTTCGGGCTTGGCCCTGCCACCCACGGTGTCGGCGTCCAGTGTGGGCTTGCCTTTTATCGCCGATACATACATGGCTGCAGGAGTGTTCCCCGCCCCGATCTCACTGGGAAAAAAACCATCAAACGGTTTACCCAGGTAAGAGGCCAGCTCATCGGCGGCCTGCACAAGGGGATATTCGTGGACAATGGGGAGGGCTTTCACCATGTCCTGTTCCTCCTTGGAAACCCCTCCCCCCACGTAGCTGACAAGTGCAAAAAGCTGGTCATCCTGAACCTCTTCTTTTTCCATCAGATAAAATGATTTTCCTGCCGACAGGGCTTCGCCAAACATCTTCTCGCCATACTCGGGCTCGCCGCCTCCCCCAGCCGAGAGAACAATCGCTCCCTGAATCAGATCATCCAGATCCTGTGAACTCAGCTTTCTGCTCATTTTCTACCTCCTGAAATCTTCAAAAACCCGTTTCCGTGACCCTCGATTATCCTGCCCCCGAATTATCTATGACACAGGCTCATCATGTTTGCCCAGTCGATGAAGGGGGTCCCTTTGAATATTATGTTGAGATCTGAAGTTTTCCCTCTGACAATATTAAAAAATACAGAAGATACTAATTTTTATAATATTTAGATGGAATATATTTGTCAAATACTAGCATCTTCCCAAAAATAGACATTGATCTTGGCACAGCTTTTTTTTGATCCCTTTTGGGCATTTTAAAGCCATGAGCAGTGGGATAGTGTTCTTAT
>CAZTAS010000044.1:0-32453 GCA_964611635.1 uncultured Thermodesulfobacteriota bacterium | reverse complement strand
GCTCGGGGTCATAGATGACCAGCCCTCCAGGCGCAACCTCCGGGAGGTAGCGATCCATGGCCTGCTGAGACATTACCACCAGTGCGTCGGTGGCTGTGATCAGGGGATACTCCACCGGCTCCCGGGAAATAATCACTTCCGCACGTACAGCTCCCCCCCGGGCCTCAGCACCGTATGACTGGGTCTGCACGGCCTTCAGACCGTCATATTCCACCGCCGCTGTGCCCAGGAGGATCGACGCAAACACGACTCCCTGTCCCCCGAAACCGCTGAATCTAATCTCCATACGCTTCACAGAATCCATCTTTAATCATTTATAAAAGTTGAGCGCTTCTTGCCAATTTTTATCATCTGCATTTCTTAATTTTCCGGACTTGGCCAGTTGTTGGGCTGGACCACCCTGCTTTTATCAACTCGATGCTTTCTCCCTTATCCGATCATATTCGGTCAAAAGGGAGCTTCTTTCCCGATCCACCATCTCTCCCACCACAATCCTCCCCTCCAACTCTTCCGGGCTCATCTTTTGCGCCCGGCTCAGGGGCACAGCAATGTCGCGAAATCGTTCCAGCATCTTCACGGCACCCCCCAGGGCGGCCCGCCGTCCCACGTGCGTGGGGCATTGGGTTATAACCTCCACAAGCCGGAATCCATCCTTCTGGATAGCTTTTTGAAGTGTTCGCGTCAACTGGCGCACGTGGTATATCGTCCATCGAGCCACGAAGGAGGCTCCGGCGCCCTCAGCCAATTTGACGATATCGAAGTTAGGTTCCGGATTTCCATAAGGTGTGGTGGTGGTGCGGTGGCCGGTTGGAGTTGTGGGTCCCACCTGTCCGCCTGTCATGCCGTAAATGAAATTGTTGACCAGAATGCAGAGCAATGACAGGTTCCGCCGTGCGGCGTGGATAAAATGGTTTCCGCCGATGGCCACTAGATCTCCGTCCCCGCTGATGACCACCACGTGCTTTTCAGGAAGACCGAACTTGATGCCTGTGGCAAAAGCCAGTGGCCTCCCGTGAGTTGTATGGAGCACATCGGCATGAAAGTATGGGCTCGGGATCCAAGCTGAGCAGCCGATGCCCGAAATGAATACAAAATCATCCATGGAAAGGCTAAGGTTGTGGATGGCCCGTAGTACTGCCCCGGCAACAATGCCATTGCCGCATCCCGGACAAGCGGCGGTTACAAAGGCCCCTGGCCGGATGTATTGATGTAGAGGATGTTCGAGACTATCTTCATTCATTGCACTGCCTTTCGAATCGCCTCCAGGACATAATCCACTCGGTGGAGGGTGCCCAGGATTTGCGGTGGAAGAAATGTCACCCTTGATTTATCCGCCACGCTGGCCCGCACGAAGTGGACCAGTTGCCCCATGTTGTTTTCCATGACTATCACCGCCCGAGCCCCCTCGGTCGCTCTAAGCACCTCGTCCGATGGGAAAGGCCAGACGGTTACAGGCCTTATCAGCCCGACGTCCAGCCCCTCCTGGCGGGCTATGGTCATGGTGTGGCGGGCAGAGCGGGATACACTCCCGTATGCGAAGAGCATAACCTGGGAGCCTTCGTGCTGTACTTCCACATCGATGATATCGGACAAGTGGCGGAGGATCTTTTCCCTCAGCCCCCGGATAAATCGATCCAGCGCCGATGCGTCGGTTACGTTCCGCCTGCCCCATTCGTCGTGACACGAGCTGGTCACGTGCGCGTGATGATGCCGGCCAAAAATGGGCATCGGTGCCACCTCTGGATCGAGGAAGCCCATGAATTGCGTGGCATCCAAGCCCTCCGGAGCCAACTTGCGCTCCACCAGCGGGATTTCCTCTTCCCTCGGTATGAGCACCTCCTCGCGCATATGGCCCACAAGGGCATCGGCCAGAACAAATACAGGTGTGCGATATTTCTCGGCCATATTGAATGCGCGCACCGCCAGGTCGAACATCTCCTGGGGAGATGAGGGGGCCAGGGCCAAAATCTCGTATTCTCCATGGGATCCAAACTTTGGCTGAACCATGTCCCCCTGTAGTTCAACGGCGGGAATACCAGTGGTGGGCCCCCCTCGCTGGACATTGACGATTACCAGGGGGGTCTCCACGCCCAGGGCAAACCCTACGTTCTCAAGCATGAGGCTGATGCCGGGGCCAGAGGTCGCCACCATGGACTTTTTCCCGGTCCAAGAGGCGCCGATGGCAGAAGCTATAGCGCCCAGTTCGTCCTCCATCTGCAAGTAAGTCCCACCCACCTGGGGTAGCCGTAAGGCCAACACGTGGGTGATCTCCGTGGCTGGAGTGATAGGATAACCCGATGCGAAGACACAGCCAGCCGCCAAAGCCCCTTCCGCAAGAGCTTCGTTGCCCTGAAGGAAGTGCTTTCCGGTCCACACTCGCGACCCTTTCATCATGGCTGGTCTTCCTCCATGGCCTGCTGTTGTGCCTGCTTTTCCCGCACAACCACAACGGCCTGGTCCGGGCAAAAAAGCATGCAATTCTCACATCCTGTACAGCGCTCTATCCAGCGGGGCACAGGGGGTCGAGCCCCCCGTGGGGTCAGCGTCTCCGATGGCTCGAAAACGTTGGCAGGGCAGAAAGCCATACAAATACCGCATAACTCCACTCCTTTGCACAACTCCTGATAAACTCGAATTCGGTGCATGACAGTTACCAGCGTCCAATCCGATCGATCAAGCAGCAAAACCGATCATCTTTAATAAAAAGACACTCTCTACCGCTTGGAGTGTCTTCCCTTCTCTAAGTTCTTTTTTATAATTTTACTACATATGGCGTCATTTGTCTACGATAATAAGAGAAATCGCCAGAATCGCTCGAGATGAAAGTTTGGTTCAATGGTTCCGGGTCTCCCCTTTCCACTGTTTCAGTCGCTTCACAAGTAAAGACAATATGGTACCGGTCTGGCCTCGTAGAATCACAGTGCAAGAACTGGTAATCGGGCTGTCGTAAAGGTTCAGCTCGATAACACTCCCTCCCCGCAGCAGGATCATTTCAGGAAAAGAGGCAGCAGGCTGGACGGTGGCAGACGTGCCGGCCAGTATCATGCAATCGCTTCGCCCCACCTCCTCCATGCACCGCTCTAGGACAGCAACGGGAATGGGCTCGCCAAACATAACCGTGTCGCCTTTCAAGACATGACCGCACCGTGGGCAAAGGGGAGGAATCTCATCCAGAGAAATCTCTTTCCTGGGGAAACGGGACACACAACCCGTACAGCGCACAAGCCGATAATTTCCGTGAATCTCGGCTATATTACTGGAGCCGGCCGCGATGTGAAGATTATCTACGTTCTGGGTGATCAGGAATTTCAACACGCCCATGGATTCAAGCTCTGCAAAGGCGTAATGGCCGGGGTTAGGCATCGCACGCTCCAGGGTTTCGTTGAGCTCGCGGCGGTAAGGGGGCGGGTCGATCAACTCTTTCCAGTGATCATGAGGATTTTTCAGGAAACGCTGGTAGCCATCCATTGGCGGCTCGCCATACTTGGTCCACAGGCCGCCCGGGCCTCTGAATGGTGGGATACCGCTCTCCACAGACATACCGGCACCAGTCAAAGCGATGGCATAGCTCGCTGAAGCAAGAATGCCGGCCGCAGCATCGATCTTTTGGCTAAATTCCATATTATTCTCACTCATCGATTATTTCCTTTGTGCAAAAGTGTCGAGTCCACGCGATTTAGAATAAATTCGTCCATAAGGGGATGCTACCTGCCGCGCTTATAAAAAAGACGATGAAATGCTTAACTCGGGAAGGCTAAACTAAAATGTTGTTTCAAGGCCCTTTTTACCTTACCTGCCAAAAGACTCATCTGCCCTCTTCACATGAATGCGCAGACCAACAACCTGGACCACTTGAATCTCTTCTCCCTCCTGGATGGGATCATCGGACACCGCTTGCCAGATTTCCCCGCGTACAAATGCCTGCCCGCGCGGGTTGAGCGGGGTCAGAGCTCTCCCCCTTTCCCCCAAAAGCCCTTCTTTTCCTGTTGCAGGTTTGCGCTGCATAGCGCGGAATACCAGCCAGCCGATCAAAATAGAAAAAATGCAAATCCCAATGATAGCCACAGTGAGCACAGGCCGTGACATGTGCAACGGGGTGAAACTATTCAAGAAGTATAAGATAAGGAGGTCGTCCACCATAAAGAGAAGACTCAGCCCGATCAGGAGGAAAGCTGAACGCGGGTTCATCCCATCGCTCCATGAGCCTGTGGGCTTTGGCTCAGTGGCTGAGGATAATCTTTAATGCACATAATTTGTCTCCTTGAACTTAAGCTTAGCTCTCCTGTGACGCTTGCGGAGCGCCCTTCTTTTACTCTTTTTTCTGAGCGGCCTGAAGAGCTTCTCACCGAACAATTCCCACCTCTTATCCCTGTCCACGCACATTTCACCCTCGGGAATCATATTGCGGGATCGGGCAAAAATCTCGAACAGGAGCAGGGGATGATCAATTTCCTGGCGTCCCTTGAACCTGCCCGGCATGGGTTCTCTTTGCAAGGCACGCATCATTCGACGAACCATTAGCATCATCTGATTTATCTTGCAGCGGTCGCCTCGTGTGGGCCTGACCCATGGGAAGAAGTCGTAGAGCACCCTATTGATCAAATGTGCGGGGTCTACTGATGGTTCCTGTTCCATGAGATCCAGAATAATGGGACCCGAAAGTGTGCTCAGCAAAATACTACTGGGAAGTTCCACTTCATTCCGCCGCCCCAGCTCGTCGAGCAGTTCCAGTGCCCGCCAAAAAACGCTTGCATTGTGGCCGGTAGTGCGAATAAACCGATCCAACCCAGGGAAAATGGGCTCCATAAGCCCCATATCCATCCATAGATCAAAGGTGCTTTGGGAGTAACCTCCACGCAAATCTTGAAGCGTTTCCTCCAGGATCCGATTAGGCGAAGCCAGCAGGATTTCTTTACTTAGCCTCTCAATGGCATCTCTAGTATTAGGGTGAATGATAAAACCGGTTCGAGAAGCATGCCGGCATGCACGGATCATGCGCACGGGGTCTTCCCGGAAGCGAATGTTTGGATCACCAATTGTCTGGATAATACGGTTTTTCAGATCCTCCATCCCGCCGACATAATCGATGATGGAGAAGGTGGCAATATCATAAAACAGGCCGTTGATGGTCAGATCGCGGCGAAGGGCATCCTCTTCTTCTGTACCATAAGTGTTGTCTCGCTTGAGCAGCAGTTTCCCATTAGGTGAAAGATCAGGATTGCGGCGGAGTGTGCTCACTTCAACTGTATTGTTATCCTTGAATCGGATAAGGGCCACGCGAAATCGTCGCCCCACAAGCAAACAATTATTGAAAACACGTCGGATTTGCCCGGGGGTGGCATTAGTGGCAATATCGAAGTCTTTGGGCTTTTTCCCCAGCAGGAAATCTCTCACGCATCCGCCCACCAGATAGGATCTGAATCCAAAGCGATGCAGGCGATATAAAACCTTCAGGGCATTGGGATGGATGTTTTTCCGCGAAATGGGATGCTGGCTTCTTGCGACAATCAGCGGCTTGTTCATCTTCCTTGAGAATCTCTGGTCAGCAAGCGATCTCATTCAGATGGGGAAATGCCTCCAGGACCGTTTCCGCAATCCTCACGGGCCTGCCGGATAGGAGGAACTGAAGCTGATGGGCATTGCAAACAGCCTGGCCGCGAAAGTGGTTATTGGTAATGACGTAAACCTCACGCGCATTTTTTACAACCAGGGCCACCCGCTGGGCCCACTCTTTCAGCTCATCCATGGAGTAAAGATAATCGTAACGTTCATCCCGACCAGCACAATTGCGGAACCAATCGGTATAATTGCGCCCGTGCAGTCGAATATAAGCCACGCGCCATGTCACGCGGGCCGAAGGGCTCATGGACCGTACAAACAGGGGTTGGTCAATGTTCACGAAACCGATTTCATGCTGGGATAAAAACCGGTAAAATGCGGGAGTGTTCCATGATGAGTGCCGGACCTCCACAGCCAGTGGGTACCCTGTAAAACAATCCACCAGTTCCGCCAGTCTTTGCCTTTCGGTTGGAATATTCTTAAAAGACCATGGAAATTGCAGCAATAGGCAGCCTAACTTTCCATGTTCTTGCAGAATGTCTATTGCATCTCTAAAAATGCCAACAACTTCCTGGTCGATCCCACTCCCTCTCTCGTGGGTGAATCCACGCCATAATTTGATCGTAAATCGAAAGCGGGAATCGTGTGCGACTCGACGACACCATTCTCTGCAGTGGCTTAATGCAGGCGGACGATAAAAGGAACTGTTAATTTCCACTGTTGGGAAATAATATGCAATGTATGTCAAGGGATCGAAACCGCGCCCTGGGCCGGAAGGATAAACCCTTCCTTTCCAATCCGCATAAGACCATCCCGCTGGGCCTATACGAACGTTCTGGAACTCGTCATTGCTTAGGATGAACCCATTAAAAGATGGAACGTCTGTGGGCATCCGGTCATTCCTTGATGAACAGCCAGTATGCGGCTACAGCTCCTATAAAAGCCACAACACCCATGAAAAACAGGGGGATCCTCATGTCGCCCGCCACATCCGTGCTCACCAACACAAAAACCTTGACAACCACGATGGATACTATAATGAAGTCTATTACTGCTATAGCCTTCTGTTTCCTGATCAAGGCCCAGATCATCACGATTCCAGTAATGCCCCAGAAGTAGGGACTATACACCAGCACTTCAGGCGGGTGCTGATCCATGAACGTCTTTACTGTCAGCCAATATTTATCAAACATTTCGCCCATCGCTGGTTCTCCCATTCTGTTATCGCCTATTGGGAATTATTGAATTACTCATTTCTGGAATTCTACTTATTAACTGCATGATCAACTCATGCATGTCCCTCGCTCTTCCAGCTTATAATGCCCGTTGAGCGCCTCATAAAGCTTGAAACCTGTCAAGAAGTTTCTATGAAAAATATACCAAAACGAGCAAAAAAATAAAAGAAAAAAGAAGCAAGCTAAATAAATCATAATAACAACATTTTACCACATTGTTTTCCTCCTTTTGGAGAAACCATGTGCAAGCAAATAATCAGATGCCGCACAGGCTCTATATTAAGCTTGACACTAAACCGAAAATGGAATAAATTAAAAAAGATATATTGGTGTGCATTCTTGGTGTGAAGGCAGATTGAGAATTGATTTTTCCATGAAAAATGGCGCAAGAGATAGGGTAAAAAGGGGTCGAAGGCTTATGATGGTGCCGCTGGTCCTTATTTTCCTTGTCGGTCTTGGTACTATGGGGTTCTGGTTTGGCCTTAAGGAGCGGGAAGTCCCTCGGCCCCCTGTTTCATGGGAAAAGGTCCTCCAAATAGAGGAAAAAAAGGACGTCCTCCTTTACTTTGCCGATGAACATAGCATGAGGTTGATCACCGAACACCGGAGTATCCCCTTAAAGGACGCTCCGGCAGAGATGGCGATGGAGCTGATCGGAGCACTCCTGGATGGGCCCAGGGATGGAGGGCGGCCAACCCTCCCCTCCGGTACGCGTTTGAGGGCACTTTATATGACCGCAGACAACACGGCTGTGGTGGACTTCTCCCACGAATTGTCAAGCAATCATCCCGGAGGGGTAAATGCGGAGTTATTGACCATATTTTCCATTTTGAACACGCTCACCCATAGCGTATCACAGATCAAAAAATTAAAGCTGCTGGTCGAAGGAGCAGAAGTCGAAACACTTTCGGGTCACGTGAATTGTCTCCGCCCCTTCTTTATTACACCGGCTTGGTTGGAGGGTGTTTAATCATGAATTTCCAACCCGGATTGATGGTGACAGGCATAGGAAGCCTTCCGCACAAGTCTCCGGAGAGGGCTTGCGAAGTTATTCTGGAGAATATTCCAGAGGCGCCTTTCTGGCCACAGCTTCCTAACCTAAATTTTCTGGAAAACATGTGGGTGCAGTTTTCTCAGGGAATGCCTGGGCTGGTCGTCCAGGAGGAAGAAAAGAAAGTCTTTATTGATCCAGGAGATGCTTACCCACCACAGGTGGAACAGTTTTACCAGTATCTGGCAGAGGAAAATGATGAGGCCTTTGCGGTAGACTTCGACCATGCGCGGGGCTTGCACATAATGACGACTTTGCTGCAAAGGTCTGCTCAAGGTTCTTTCAAATTGATTAAAGGTCAGGTCACTGGCCCCATCAGCCTGGGTATGGTTCTCACTTATCCAGATCGAAGGTCCTTGCTGTACGACCCCACCGGGGCTGATATAGTAGTTAATCTGGTTAGGGCCAAGGGCATCTGGCAGGAGAGATTTCTGAAAAGAGCTTTTCCTGGTATACCCACGCTGATTTTTTTTGATGAGCCTTATCTTGTCTCCCTGGGCTCCGCTTTCTTTAACGTGAGTCGGGAGGAAGTAATTAGGCGCCTGGATACCTGTTTGGACGGGCTGGAAGGATTATCCGGGATTCACTGCTGTGGCAACTCTGATTGGTCCGTGCTGCTGGATACTAGGATGGATGTTTTAAGCTTCGATGCTTATGGATTTGGTGAGACAATTTCCCTCTACCCGAGCCAAGTGGCCAGGTTTCTTGCAGAAGGCAAGTGTCTGGCATGGGGCATAGTGCCCACTGGTGAGGAAGCCTGGCACGAATCGACTGGAAGCATTGTGGATCGACTGGAAAGTTACGTGGATGCCTTGGCCGCACAGGGAATAGAAAAGGACCAGATTTATAAACAATCCTTTATTACCCCCTCTTGCGGAACAGGGTCGCTTTCGTTGGAGCTGGCGGAGAGGATTTTTCATCTCACGCGAGAGGTTTCGGAGCGTCTGCGAGAGAAACATTTCCAGTAAAACACAATCGGATGCGACACAGCCGGTCCCGGCTGTGTCCCCCGTCTTCAGGAGACGCCTAAAAAGCCATGTCCAAGCAAGGAAAAATACGATGGATTCGGAACATCGGGATCATGGCCCATATTGACGCGGGCAAGACCACCGTGACAGAACGAATCCTCTATTATACCGGGCGCAGCTATAAAATGGGCGAAGTGCATAATGGCGAGGCAGTCATGGACTGGATGCCGGAAGAGCAGGATCGCGGCATCACCATTACTTCGGCTGTCACAACCTGTCCATGGCGAAATCACGACATCCATATCATCGATACACCGGGTCATGTGGATTTCACCATCGAGGTAGAACGCTCTCTACGTGTGCTGGACGGAGTTATTGCTGTTTTTTGCGCAGTTGGGGGTGTTGAGCCACAGAGCGAAACCGTCTGGCGCCAGGCAGACAAGTATCACGTGCCCTGTATAGCATTTATCAACAAGATGGATCGGATGGGTGCTAATTTTTGGGACACCGTCCAGATGATGCGGGACAAGCTGGGAACGGTTCCTCTGCCTATTCAGATCCCCCTGGGCACAGAGGACACCTTCCAGGGGGTGGTGGACCTCATCGATCAGAAAGCCATCATCTGGCGAGAGGAGACATTAGGAGCGCAATTTGACATCGTTGATATTTCCCAGCCGCTGGAGCAGGAAGCCCATAAGGCCAGGCAGCAGATGATCGAGAAACTAGCCGAGTTCGATGATGAACTGATGGAACAATATCTCGAGGGCAAGGAAATTTCAACCGAGGCCATCCGTACCCATGTTCGCAGGGCAACATTACAGTTGCACGCGACTCCCGTGTTGTGCGGAGCTGCCCTGCGCAATAAAGGTGTCCAGCCCCTCCTGGACGCTGTTGTAGACTTTCTTCCGTCCCCGATGGATGTCCCACCGATCCAGGGAGTCGACCCTCTCAACGGGGGCATCATCTATCGCAAAAGTTACAATTCGGAACCTCTTGCCGCACTGGTCTTCAAAATCTGGGTGGACGGTGGCAGAAAATTGTCCTTTTTACGTATCTATTCGGGCATCCTGAACTCTGACACCGAGGTTTACAATGCCACCCGCGGTCAAAAAGAGAAGATCTACAGGCTGATGAAGATGCACGCTAATAAAAGAGAAAACATCCGGCAGGCCGGAACGGGCGATATCATCGCTGCTGTGGGACTTCGATGGGCCTCCACAGGAGATTCTCTTTGCGATGAAGAGCACCCCATTGTTCTGGAGCCCCCGGAGTATTATCAGCCGGTCATTTCGGCTGCTATCGAGCCCCGAACCCGGGAGGATCAGGAGAAGCTTGAAAATTCGTTGAAAAATTTGATCCTTGAAGATCCCACGTTCCATTATAAACTGGACGAAGATACAAATCAGATGATCATTTCAGGCATGGGTGAATTGCACCTGGAGATTCTGGTCAACCGCCTAGAGCGCCAATACAACGTGCATGTGAATATGGGCAAGCCCCAGGTCGTTTATAAGGAGACCTTAGAAAAATCGGCGGAGAGCGAAGGCCAGTTCTTGCGGGAGATCAACGGCGTGAGGCACTTTGGCTCTGTCTGCTTGTTGCTGGAACCTCTGGCCCGCGGAAAGGAGTTCCAGTTCTCTTCACGGACGCCTTTATCGACCATTCCAGAAGCAATGTTCCCGGTCATCGAAAAGGCAGTTAAAAACGCTTCGCTGACGGGGGGAAACTGGGGTTATCCCATGGTCGATCTTCATGTGGAATTGACGGGTGGAAGTTTTGACGAGAACAATCCTTCGGAACTGGCCATGAGCGTGGCCGCCTCCAGCGCCTTCCGCGAAGGCGTGCATCGGGCTGGAACCCTTTTGCTTGAACCTCTCATGGCGGTGGAGGTGGCAGTTCCTGAAAATTTTGTGGGAAAAGTCATCGAGGATTTGAACGCTCGCCGTGGCCGCATCGAAAAGATCACCAGCCGGGGCAAGGTTACCTTGGTTGATGCCCAAGTCCCTCTATCCAGGATGTTCGGCTACTCCACGGATCTACGCTCGGCAACCCAGGGCAGGGCCACCTTCACGATGCAATTTTCCCACTACGATGTAGTACAGGACCGGAAAAAAACAATAACGGGAAGAGAATAGACACATGATCAGGGTGTTCAAGCGATATTTTTGGGCAATCAATCTCTTATGGATTACCGGGGTGGCTTATTTTTGCTCCGACATTTTCCTCCACGTCATTGATAGCCGGCTGGACATCTCAATTTCTCCACGAATAAGCTCACAGGTCGAAAAGGAACCCAAAAAAGCCATTCACCCCGAATCTCACTATATGAGTATCCTGAAACGAAATCTTTTCGATCCTTCTGCTCGAGAAGCTAAAAAAGAGCCCGCCCCCCCTGAACCGGCCGCCGCCACCCAACCAATTCCAAAGGACATCGAGGAAACCAGTGCAAAAATGGCACTTCGGGGAACAATTACCCCGATACTCTCAGATCAACCAACACTGCATAACCCATTTGGGATAACAGATACCATGTACCAGAGGGAAGCTCGGGCAATCATCGAGGATCTCTCCACCCGGACCCAGTCGATCTATTCAATCAACCAAAAGGTTGGAGACAGAAAAATCGTAGCGATCAGAAGAACAGAGGTAATATTTGCCATGCCGGACGGCTCCCTGGAACGGTTGATAATGGATTTTGACAAGGAGGCCCGGCGGCGTGTTGCCTCTCGGAGACCAATGAGGACTCCTCGACCGAAGTCCTCTCCGCCCATAGTAGAAAAAATTTCAGCCAGCTCTTATGCGATCAGCCGGGACGATGTGATGCAAAACGTACAGAACATGAGCCAGTTTTTGACTCAACTACGCGTTCGTCCCCATTTTCAGAATGGACAGCCTTCCGGATTTTTAGTAAGCAATATCCGGCAGGGCAGCTTTGTGAGTCAGCTTGGTTTACGCAATGGAGACATCATAAAAAGTGTCAATGGCCAGAGCATGGACCGGCCCGATCAATTGTTCCAGGCTTATCAACAATTGCAAGACGAGAACATGATCCAATTGGAAGTCGAGCGAAAGGGACAGAGGGAGACTTTTTCCTATACGATCCGATGACTAACCTCAAGGTTAATACTGAATTTTGCAATCAGAAAATTAAGACCGCGCTTTTCAGAAGATGGGCAAATAGCTTTTTACCCGGTTCGACAAAACACAATCACCGATCCAACTCTGAAGGAGATAACAAGGCTTCGTGCCACGCTCCTGCATAATTACAATACAAAGCTCATGGGAATGAAACCGCATCATGTATGAATCGTTTTATGGCCTGAGAGAAAACCCTTTTAACCTCACACCGGACCCCAAATATCTGTTCCTGAGTCACAGCCATCGGGAAGCCATGGGTCATATGAGGTATGGTGTTGAGCAAAGGAAGGGGTTCATCCTGATTACCGGAGGGATCGGAACGGGGAAGACAACATTGTGCCGCACCTTCCTCAATGATGTCTCAGGGTCTGCACAAAGCGCGCTGATCTTTAATCCCTTTGTCTCGGAAGAAGAGCTCTTGCAGACCATTAACCAGGAGTTGGGTATTCCGTTTCAGGGGCTGAGCCGCAAAGGCTTGCTGGATGAGCTGAACGACTACCTGATCCAGCAATATTCCAGGGGACGAACCACAGTATTGATCATAGATGAAGCGCAGAACCTGGATCTGCAAATGCTGGAAAAAATTCGAATGCTCTCAAACCTTGAGACCAGTGAAGAAAAGCTTTTTCAGATCGTCCTGGTGGGTCAACCCGAAATGGAGGATCTTTTACAGATGCCCGGCTGCCGACAGATCAATGAGCGTATTGTTGTGCGTTGTCGCCTCGAACCGCTGGGGGCAGACGATATAGCGCCTTATATTTATCACAGGTTATCCATAGCCGGCGGGCGTGGTGATCTCCGGTTCACCACGGACGCGCTTGAAATGATGCATCGGATCACTCAGGGGATCCCGCGCCGCGTCAATATACTGTGCGACCGTGCTCTGCTGATGGCATACACCAGTGAAAGCTGGCGTATTGATAAAAAAACCATATGCCAGGCACGGAATGAAACCATGCATCAACCGAATATAACTCTCGCCCCGAGAAAAATTCCGGGTAATGTGAGACCCGTTGTAACCTGGGCAGCTCTGGCCATGCTTATATTCACGTTGGCGGGAATACTTACCGGGCGGATTGTGATTGAATGGAAGCCCGACATTTCGAGTCACGGGAAGGCGGTGGCCAAACTGGGGGATACCGGAGCGGCCAGTCACAACGTCCCTGTGCTTTCCGGACTCCCAGAGGAGAGCGAGCTGGACATGGAGTGGAGGGATCCGAGCACTCCCCCACCCTCATCCACCGAAGTCATTCCGCGGAATGAGACCACAACTTTCACTCATGTTCCGTATGCGGTACATACTGAGGAGAGCGCCGAAGAGAGAAAAAACTCACTCTCATCAATTGTTCCCAGCGACCTCCCCGCTCCATCACAGCTTTCTCCAGAAACATCGACATCGGTTTCTATGCAGGGCACTGAATCGGTGAGAACATCAAATATAGAAACACTGAAACAATCTTCCGATCCCTTGGAGTGGGTCAACGGGATGGATGTGGAGAGAGCCGTCCAGGCACTGAAGAAGGCATGGCCTTTACTCTCCCTCGGCGAAGGTGAGAGGGGATCCGGAGACGAAGGGGTACCCGCTGCTATCCATCGCTGGGCCAGTGCTAATGGATTGATTGCCCAGTCATTCTCAATGGGATATCAGCAAATTCGTCAATTTCGGCTTCCCTTTATCCTGGAGGTCAACCGGATCGGCTCTGCCGAGGCCCTCTACCAGGTGATTGAGTCCATTGGCGACCATGGATACACATTTGTGGCGCCAGATGGACGTCGAGGCAGTGCGTCACTGGATAATCTCATCAGGATCTGGTCAGGCCGCACGATTATTTTTTCATCGGCCGCGCCCCAGAGGCGACCACCCAGAATCGGGGCTTCAGGTGCACACGTTAGGATGTTACAGGCAAAGCTGAAACTACTGGGATATCCTATTGAAAAGGTTGATGGCCGGTTCGGGGCGACCACACACAAAGCCGTGAGAGAGTTCCAGAAAAATTTCCGCCTAAAGGTCGATGGAATCCCCGGTCCCCGTAGCATGGCTGTTCTATATCAGTTGGAGAAACATCGCGCAGATTCGATCGGAGACGGGATAGGGTCACCACCAAACAAAATTATCAATAAACAAAATGGATAAATTTTCATGAGTACGATACTCGATGCCCTGGCCAAGGCCAAACAGGAAAAAGAACGGGGGGGCATTGCTCACCCAAGGGTCATGATCAAACCTTTTCAGCCCCGCGGCAAAGGACGAGGTCTTTGGATTCTGCTGCTGGCTACTGCTACTGCGCTGGCAGGGACGCTGCTGGTTGTATTGATTTATTCGCACTGGACTGAACATGTGCTGGTTGCCCTAGGGTTTGGAAAAAAGCAGCAGGTTTCCACCATCGCTGCGAGCAAACCGTCCGCGCCATCACTCGCTGGGAAAACAACGCAGCAAAAACCTGTGGATGCCCAGCCTCAGGGTTTTCTCGAGATCCTGATGAAATCCAAGGAAATGGGTGCCAGCGGGAAAGCGAAGCCTGTCTTCTCTTCTGCCGCCGTACCTGGCCATGCCTCAAAAGATGATGTCTCCAAGAAAACAATGCCCCCTTTTTTACAAAATCTTAAAAAGTTAGACTCCACTTCCCAAGCCGCTACAGAAAAACCCGCACCCACCCGGCCAGCGGAGAATCCATTTGCCCGGCTCCTTAAACAACAGCAGCAAACCTCAAGCCGGAAAAGCAGATCAACCCCTCCCGCCCTCGCATCCAGCAAAGACATCCAGGACAAAATCAAAAGCGACCTTGGACCCAGAGAGCTTTTCAACAAGGGAGTGGACTTGGAAAAGGCCGGAAAACTGCAACTGGCCATCGCGGCTTATAGAAAGGCCATAGCCTCGGATAAGAAGTTTGCTCGTGCTTACATCAACCTTGGCAACCTTTATCTCAATCACAGGAAAAAACCACGACAAGCTATATTCATGTACCGCCAGGCTCTGGAAAACTCCCCGGAAAACCCAAAGGCTCACAATAATCTGGGCGTGGCTTACTTGGCGCTGGAACAATTCGACAGGGCGGAGACGGAATTTCTCAAAGCTGCCAAACTCGATAAGGGGTTTGTTGAGCCGGTGTACAACCTGGCATGCCTTTTCGCCCAGAAGGGGGATGAGGCCACCGCTTTCTCCTGGCTTAAGAAAGCGCACGCTATAAATGGAGAGGAAATTATTCGCTGGTCGATGAAAGATCCGGATTTGGAAAATTTGCATAAATTTCCAGCATATCAAGACTTCCTTAAAACAATCAAAGCCGCCCGGGAGAATACTGGAAGATGATGAGATTTTTCTCCTTTTTTATTGGAGCCGTTTTTTTTATATGCACCGGGGTCCTTTTTCCACACCCCCACATGACCTGGGGCGCCAGGGTGGCGAGTGAGGAAAAGGTCGAGGCGTCTTCGGCGCAAACCACGCCGCCGGCGAAAAAAACGCCCGAGACTGCCCCCAGCGTTGAGCCCGAAACTCCCGCCGAGCTTTCCACAGGGAATTTAAACCCCATTACCATGAATTTCATCGATATGGATATCCGGGAGCTCATCCGCTTGATCAGCGAACGAACAGGAAAGAACTTTATTGTCGATGAGCGTGTCAAAGGAAATGTCACGGTCATTGCACCAAAACCCATTTCACCAAAGATGGCCTATCGCGTATTTTTATCGATCCTTGAAGTGCACGGTTACAGGGTCGTCCCGGCCGGTGACGTATATAAAATCGTGCCAGCGCTTTTTGCGAGGCAGCGGGGCGTGGAGACTTTTGGGGGGCGGGTCCCATTGGAAGTTGAGGGAACGGATAAGATCATAACCCAGATGATTACGCTCCAGTATGCCGATGTCGAACAGGTCAAGAGCCTTCTGGTCCCATTGGTGGCCAAGGAGAGCGTTGTGCTGTCCTATCCGGAAAATAACATGCTTATCATCACCGATGTGGCCTCTAATATCAAACGCCTTATTAAGATCATCCGTGAGATAGATGTGGAGGGACTCCAAGAAAAGCTTCACATAAAGCGCCTGAAGTATGCCGTGGCATCGGAGATGGCCAATTTAATCACCTCACTGATGTCTTCAGCCGGTCGTACTCCGGCCCGGCCTTCAGCCCGGACCAGGACCAGGACTCCGCCGGCGCCGTTCAGAAGCACGGTACAGGCTGCTGGGCCAAGCGTGCCCGTGAAGGTACTTTCCGACGACCGCACCAATACTTTGATCATTTTGGCAGGCCCGAGGAGCGGTGAAATGATCATGGATCTGATCATGAAACTGGATGTGGAAACCCCCAAGGGTCGAGGCCGTATCCACGTCTATTACCTCAATTACGCGAACGCCGAGGAGATGGCCCAGACCCTGACCCAACTGCCTATCCAGCAGGCACAACAGCAGGTTGCAAGAGCGCCCACGGTGACCAGAAGAGCTCAAGCCGCCCAAGCCGCTGCCGTCCCGCTAATCTCTGGCGTCAATATTACAGCCGACAAAGCCACCAATTCCCTGATCATTACGGCCACACCAGAAGATTATGATATGCTGCTATCGGTCATCCAGAAGCTTGATATACCAAGGCTTCAGGTATTTATAGAAGCGCTTTTTGTGGAGATATCCGCCAACCAAAGGCTGGATATGGGGGTGGAATGGAGCGCTTTCGGCCATCCCCATATCGAGGGACATGAGGGGGTGGTGGGAGGCAGCATGGTCAGTTCGGGTAATCTGGGAGCCGTCCTTGGTGCCGTGGAACAGGGCGCTCAACCTGCATTTCCCAGCGGATTTTCGCTGGGTTTACTGGGTGAGACGTTCAAGTTTGGCGACATCACCATCACCTCATTGGCAGCCCTCGTCAACTTCCTCAAAAGCATGAGCAATGTGGACATCCTCTCCACTCCTCAGATTCTCACCATGGACAACGAGGAGGCAAAGATGGTTGTATCCACCAATGTGCCTTATACCGTCCGAGCCGACGTAGACGCAACCAACATCGAGAGGACGGTCAGGACTTTTGCCTATCGGGACGTGGGGGTAACCCTCAATGTGACCCCCTCCATAACCAAGAACAAGTTCATCCGACTCAAGCTTTTTCAGGAAGTCTCCAGCCTGGTCTCCACCGTCACCGGCAGCGGCGCAACGGCTGAGCTCGCCCCCACCACGCTGAAAAGACAGGCGGAGACCGTGGTGGTGGTCAAGGACAAAAGCACCATCGTCATCGGCGGCCTCATCGGTGAGCAGATGAACCGAAGCGAAAGCATGGCCCCGTGCCTGGGCGAGATCCCATGGGTTGGATGGTTGTTTCGCACGGCCACTCGCCAGCGTGAAAAGACCAATCTCTTGATCTTCCTCACACCTCATATTATAGATACACCGGAAAAGGCCGCGTCCCTTTACAGGGAAAAACATCAATCCATCATGAAAGAGAAAACAACCCAGGACCTGCCCCTGGGAAAGCAGGATGCACCCCCCACAGGTAAACCCCCTGAGAGTGGTCGGGAGGAAAAAGGCCCCATCTCAGCACCCAAGGAAAGACCTGACTCGAAGGAGTCGATGCCTTCAGGCACACCTTCATCTATACAGCCATAGGCAAAAGGTAACAATCCTTCGGTAGAGGATCACTAGGATGCCCTATAGTTCTATCGGTCAGATATTTATCGAGAAATCAGGGCTCACCCCCCAGCAATTGGAGGAGGGGCTTGCCATACAGAAGCGCAATGGAGGATTCATCGGCCAGATCCTCGTTCAGCAGGGCTTCATCACCGAGGATACTCTTTGCCATGCACTGAGCCATCAACTGGGCATACCCGTCATGCTCCCCTTGGAAGAACAAGCTATCGACCCTTCTCTCGGCCGGAAAATACCCATCGGCTTCACACGAAAGAACCGCATGGTCCCCGTTCGCATTGACGACGGCGTTGTAATAGTGGCGACGGAGAACCCTTTCAACATCCAAAGCCTGGACGACCTGTCCGTTCTGATGGAAAGGCCTGTGCGCCGGGTGCTCAGCACGGGAAGCGAGATCCTGAGGGCCATCAACAGAATGTTCGACCAGAGTGCGGACACTGCCGAACAGATGATTCATGACCTGGAGGAGGAGGACAGCGGCCGACTCATCCACGAGTTGGAGGAGACCGAGGACCTGGTTGAAGCCACCGATGATGCTCCTATCATTCGTCTGATAAATTTGACCCTTTTCCAGGCGGTCAAAGAGAAAGCCAGCGATATCCACATCGAGGCTTTTCAGGATGACCTCCAGGTGCGCTATAGAATTGACGGTATCCTTTACCCCCGCCTTTCCCCTCCCAAGCGCTACCAGTCGGCCATCATCTCCAGGGTCAAAATCATGGCCAACATGAACATCGCTGAGAAGCGCCTTCCCCAGGACGGGAGGATTCGCAGACGCATTGCCGACAGGGACGTGGACATTCGTGTCTCAACGGTACCCACGCAGTTCGGCGAGAGGGTGGTAATGCGGCTGTTAGACCGCAGCAGTGTTCTACTGAGCCTGGAAGATCTTGGGTTGCCGGAAAACAAACTTCAGCATATGAGCAAGCTGATCAGACTCGCTCACGGCATCGTGCTGGTAACAGGCCCCACTGGCAGTGGAAAAACCACCACGCTGTATGCGGCCCTCAGCAAGATCAACTCTCCGGACAAGAACATCATCACCATAGAGGATCCCATCGAGTATCAACTCCAGGGTATCGGCCAGATTCAGGTCAACCCGAAAATCGACCTGACTTTCGCCAACGGGCTGCGCTCTATTGTGAGGCAGGACCCGGACGTTATCCTGGTGGGAGAAATCCGTGACATGGAGACGGCCGAGATTGCCATCCAGGCTGCACTGACAGGGCATCTGGTTTTTTCCACTCTACACACCAATGATGCTGCCACGGCGGTCACCCGGCTCGTTGATATGGGGATAGAGCCGTTTCTTGTCGCATCTTCTGTTGACGCCCTGCTGGCCCAGCGTCTGGTCCGTGTTATCTGCATGAATTGCCGAGAACCCTATAAGCCCTCTCAAGAGTTGCTCGCGGAAATCGGGATTTCCCCTATTCGAACGTCAGGAGAGAAACTCTTTCGAGGACGTGGCTGTCCCGCATGCCTGGGAACCGGGTATCGCGGGCGAACGGGTATTTACGAGCTGATGGTGATGTCCGACCATATTCGAGCGATGATCATGAGGAATGCCGATTCCAATGAGATCAAACATGAGGCCATCAAGGAAGGCATGATAACCCTTCGGGAAGACGGGGTAAAAAAAGTCCTTGACGGGATCACCTCAGTAGAGGAGGTAATCCGGGTTACTCAGGAATAAAAATTGTAATAGGAGATACTTGATCTTATAAATCTTCTGTGGATATTTTGATTTCAGCTGATAGGTAATACGATGCAGTAAAACACCGATAGGGGTAAAAGGGGTCAAGGCTTTAATATTCTAGACATGAATTGGAAAAAAAAGAATAATATGAGCGTCTTAAAGCTAAAAATAGAATAGTGTATTTTAAGATTAGAAGATATCAATTAAGTCTTCAGCTTTCGTTTCTAAGAAAAACCATGTTACAAAATAATCTAACAGACGCGAAAATTGACGAACTGTCCGCCCTTATTGATCATCAGCTTCGCGAACTGTCCACGGCCCCACCCGTCGCGTTCAGGGGAGTTGACATTGATGATAAGCGCCTGACTCTGCCGGTGAAACAACTCCGGGCAATTGAAGAAGCCACAGGGGAAGCGGCTGAAAGCTTCTGGACACGGTTCAAACGCGCGGCATGGAGGGATTTATGCCAGGAAGATGGTCTGCTGTATCAGCAGTGGCAAAAATGGCGGGATCTTAACAATAAGGATTTGATTAAAATCTTATACGGCGTGCTGGCCGGCATGGGTATCCAGGGTAATATATTGTACGTTTTGGTCGTAGCGACCGCGGTAATCATTATTCACCTCGGTATCACAGCCATCTGTGAGGAGGGGGAAGACAAATGAGCCTGGAATTGAACCTGCTCTTTCCAGGCCCGGATCATGTCATCGTGCATTTTGATGGAGTTGATATCGGGCCTGTGGATTTTTCCTCCCCCATCAGCGATGAGAACCGGAAAGGAATCCGCTGGTACCTGGAAACCTACGCGGCACGCTACACTACGGATGTGGACGACCATAGCGCGGAGCGCATCGCCTCCAGGCTGCCGGAGTGGGGCAAAGCGCTGTTCGACGCCGTGTTCTACGATCAGGACACTCAGCACCTGTTCAACAAATTCCAGGACAGGGCGGAACCGGGCCGTCTGCTCGCCGTCAGTGCCGAGCATCCCGCCATACTCTCCCTGCCCTGGGAGCTGCTGCACCCCTCAGCAAGAGGTGGCACTTTCCTGTTTCACGAAGACCCGCGCATCTCCATCATCCGCCGCGTAACAGGGGCCACGGGAGGCCGCGGTTCTTTCAAAGTCACAGCCAGGCCGCGGCTGCGCCTGTTGTTCGTGGTCAGCCGGCCTGAGGACGCCGGCTTCATCGACCCCCGCTCCGACCCCGAGGCGGTAATGGACGCCCTTGATGCCTGCGCGCCCGGCCGGGTGGACGTCGAATTCCTGCGTCCCGCTACTCTGAAAAATCTGTGGGAACGCCTGGAAAACCTGCCTCCAGTGGACATCGTACACTTTGATGGTCATGGAGTGTTCGACAGTGTGGGGATTATCAAGGACCAAGCCAGGCAGGACAAAGCCATTGTGCCGGAACCTCTGGTACAGGTGCGCAAGGAGGCCGATGCCGATACCGGAGCCAACACCGGCTACCTTCTTTTTGAAAAACCCGACGACGGCAAGAAGCACCTGGTCTCCGCACAAGACCTGGGCGTGATGCTCCACCGAAAGCAGGTATCGTTGGTCGTATTATCCGCCTGCGAGTCCGCCGCGGTGGGCGGCGAGGAGCCCATGGGCAGCGTGGCGGCCCGTCTTATTGCCTCCGGCATCCCGGCCGTTCTGGCCATGGCCTATCCCGTGCTGGTCTCCACCACCCGCCAACTGTTCGGGGAATTTTACCGCCATCTGGCCGGAGGAAAGGGCATCGGAACGGCCCTGGACAACGCCCGCCGCGAGCTGTACGCCTATCCGGAAAAACACGAAGTGCAGCGGGGCGAAAACCGCGTCCGGCTGAAGCTCTACGACTGGTTCGTGCCCACACTGTACCGGGCAGGCAAGGACACTCCGCTTTTAAAGAGGGAGAAAGGACACCCGGTCGAAGGGGTGACAGCAGCGCCCCGCAGCAAACCGCCCGAATTACAGGAAGCGGGCTTCTTCGGCCGCCGGCGCGAGCTGTGGGACATCGAGCGCTGGTTCATGAAGGGCACCCGCCGCGTCACCATCACGGGCTTCGGCGGCATGGGCAAGACCTACCTGGCCCAGGAGGCGGGCCGGTGGCTCCGGCGTACAGGGATGTTCCGGCAGCCGGTCTTCGTTGGCTTTGCGTCCTTTCAGGGCGTCGACCCGGTGGGCTTTGCGGTCAGCACCATGGCCGCGGAGCTGGACACCAGCCTGGTGGACGCCGCTGCCGCCGCAAAGGCGCTCCGGCGCATGCCCACCCTGCTGATCCTGGACAACCTGGAGGCGCTGGGCGAGGCGCCGCTCCGGGAGCTGCTGGACGCGGCCGGGGAATGGTCGGAGGTGGGAGAAAGCCGCGTGCTCCTCACCACCCGTATCCCGGACCTGAATCATCCCGACTACCCCCAGGAAGGGAGCTTCAGGCACCGCACGCTTCCCCTGGAAGGGCTGGACAAGGAAGACGCCCTCAACTACTTCCAGGCACTTATGAGCCTGCCTCCCGCTCCGCAAACGCCGCCTCCTGAGCGGGAAGGCCTGGTGAATCTGTTCAAAACAGTGGACTTTCACCCCCTGTCCATCAACCTGCTGGCGCGGCAGCTCAAGGACCGTCGCCTGGCGGACGTGGGGGAGCGGCTGGAAAAGCTTCTTGCAGAGACCCCGGACAACCCGCTCATCGCTTCGCTCAACCTGTCGCTGGAGCGGGCGGACCCGGCGGCGCGGAAATGGCTGCCGAAGCTGGGGGTTTTCCAGGGGGGAGCCATGGAGCCCGATTTGCTGGCTGTCACCGAAATTCCCGAGAAAGAGTGGCCGGCCGTGCGTCAAACCCTTCAGGCCGCCGCCCTCATCCAGCCCGAGCGCCTGCCGGGGGTGGGAGCCCCCTACCTCAAGTTCCACCCCACCCTGGCCCCGGTGCTGTGGTCGCGCCTCTCGCCCGGGGAGCAGGCCGATCTCATCGCCCGCCACCGCCGACGCTATTACGAATTGTCCAGGTATCTGTATAGGGAAGATTCCAAATCCCCCCACCATGCCCGCGCCATCGCCCGCCGGGAGCTGCCCAACCTGCTTAACGCCGTGTACGGGGCGCTGGACGCGGGGGCAGAATGGGCGGTGGAGTTTGCCGATAACTTGAACAGGTTCCTCCGCGCCTTCGGCCTGAACAGGGACAGGGCGGCCCTTGCGGAGCGGGCCGGGCGAGTGGCCGGGGAGAAAGGCTCACGAGACTGGTTTCTCGCCCTTTCCAATAGGGGTGAGCAGTTGTATGAGGAAGGTCGGCTGCGGGAAGCGGAAGCGGTGTTCCGGGATGTGCTGGACGGTCTTGGTGAGACTCCCGGCTATGAGCGCTGTATCACCCTGCCAAAACTTGGGCGCTGCCTTGAAGGCCAGGGCCTGCCCGACCGGGCGGCCGGGCTTTACAGGCAGGCGCTGGAAGAGGTGGGGAACTTGGAAACGACCGAATCGGTGAAGCGGGAGAAAGGCACTTTGCTGGCCGACCTGGGGAATGCGCTGATGGATATGGGGGATTATGAAGGAGCGCGGAAGGCGTATAAAGATTCTCTGGCTATTGAAGAAGAGGTAGGAGACCTGCGCGGGGCAGCGGTGGCCAAAGGCCAGCTCGGCACCCTGGCCCTGCGTCAGGGCAGGCTGAAGGAAGCGGCGGAACGCTACCGGGAAGCGCTGGTTACCTTCCAGCGGTTGAACGAACCGGCCTCTGAGGCGGTGTTCTGGCATCAACTGGGCATGGTGTTTCAGAAAGCCTTGCAGTGGGACGAGGCTGAAAGGGCCTACCGGGAGTCAGCACGCATCAAGTTGGATCTGGGTATCATAGGCGGGGAAAACGGCGCAGCGACCACCTGGAACCAACTGGCTTTAGTATGCGAATTCGCCGGCAAACCCGAGGACGCGGAAGCCTGGTACCGCAAATCCATCGAAGGCAGCAGAGAAACCGGAGGCAAGATGCATGTATCCGTATGTCTCTGCAACCTCGCAGCCCTGCTTCAGGATCGGCCCGGCCGCCTGGAAGAAGCCGGGCAACTGGCGGAGGAGGCGCTGGCCATCAAAAAAACCCTGGAGCCCGGCGCGGCTGAGATCTGGAAAACCTACAACGTCCTGGCGAAGATTGCCGAAAAACAGGACAACCCCGCCCGGGCGCGGGAGTACCGCCGCCTGGCGCGGCAGGCTTGTGCCGCCTTTGCGGGAGTTCTGCATGAGCTCAGGCAGCACGCGGGATTGATCACAGCGGTTGTGGCGGGCCTTCGGGGCAATGCCGAAGCCAGGGAATTGGTCGGTAAACATCAGGAAGCCATGCAGCATAGGGGAGAAAGCTGGAAGCGCATGGCCCACGTCCTGGAGGGCCTGCTGGCCGGAGAACGCGACCCTGAAATGATTGAAAACTTAGACTTTGAACAAGCTGTTATTCTGGAAACAATTCTCCAGGGCATTAAGAATCCTGAAAGCCTAAAGACACTGTTTGATGAGAATGCAGCCAGGTCGGATGAAGCAGCGGCGGACGCATCGAAACAGGCTGATGAGCTGTAAGTATGTCAAATCAAGATCTTATCCAGGAAATCCTTTGTCCTCTGTTCCTTCGGGTTCTCAAAAAAGCTCACATCTGTACCGCGCTCGATGATTCTCCCTTCGTCCATGAAGATAACCTCGTCGGCGACCTCGCGGGCAAAGCCCATCTCATGAGTAACGACGATCATCGTCATCCCTTCTCTCGATAAATCCATCATAACATCGAGAACTTCCTTTATCATCTCAGGGTCCAGCGCCGAGGTGGGCTCATCGAAAAGCATGACTTTGGGTTCCATGGCCAGCGCCCTTGCAATGGCAACACGTTGCTGCTGACCACCTGATAGATTTCCCGGGTATTCATTGGCTTTTTCAGGAATACCCACCCTTTCTAAAAGTCTCATGGCATGCTCTTGCGCCTCTTTTCTTTGCTTCTTCCTGACCTTCATCGGGGCGAGAGTAATGTTTTGCAGGGCTGTCATGTGCGGGTAAAGCTCGAACCTCTGGAAAACCATGCCTATCTCAGCCCGCACTTCGTATATATTGGTATTTGAATCTGTCAGAGAATGGCCATCAACGATGATCTCGCCCTTTTGAAACGGCTCCAGGCCATTGATACACCTGAGAAGCGTGCTTTTACCTGACCCGCTGGGCCCGCATATCACCACTGTCTGGCCCTGTTTGACTTCTTCGTTGATGTCTTCGAGAACCTGAAAGTCGTCATACCATTTGCTGACGTTCCTTATCTCAATCAAATCGAATTACCTCCCTGCCGTTTTTCAAGGCGCCGGCTCGCAATGGTACCCATGGAGCAGAATACAAGATAGACTAAGCCCGCAAACAGATACAGTTCTATGGATCGAAGCTCACGGGCATCCACCAGGCTTATGCGCCTAAGAAATTCTTTCAGCCCGATTACATAGGCCAGCGAGGTATCCTGGAAAATGATAACACACTGTGTCACTATAGGAGGAACCATATTTCTGAGGGCCTGCGGAAGCACGATGAAGCGCATTGTCTCATAATAACTCAGTCCCGTGGAATAGCCGGCCATCACCTGTCCACGTGGAATGGATTGAATGCCTCCTCTGACGATTTCAGCAAAATATGATGCTTCAAAGGCAATGAACGCAATGATTGCCGATAAAAAGTCCCCCAGAGGCCTCCCGATTATGAGTGGCACCATAAAATAAAACCAGAATATCACCAGAATGAGAGGGAGGCTCCGAAATAAATTGATGTAAATTGTTGCGGGGTAGTATATCCACTTCCGGGATGAAAGGCGAGCCATTCCCATGAGGATACCAAGCAGAAACCCCCCTGCCAGCGAAATGACAGCCAGTTCAAAGGTCAGAACAAGACCGCCAAGCAGGAAATTAAGATTGCGGGGAATGACAGCCCAATCCATGTACGAGGCTACCTCCCTCTGGCTATCATACCGGGTATGTATATCCTTTTTTCCACAAACGCCATAAATAATGCAACACTTAAGGATATTATTATGTAAACGACGGATGCGGCCGTGGTGGTCTCCAGGCCGTGCCACGTGTATGAATCGATAAGGTAGGCTGCGCCCGTGGTCTCCGTAACCCCGATAGTCATGGTTAGAGCCGAATTTTTAAAGCAGGTTAAAAACTCGGTGGTAAAGGGAGGGATAATAACTCGGATGGCATAGGGTATGATGACGTATCTATAAGTCTGGTAAGTGTTAAGTCCCGTTGAAAAAGCCGCCTGGTACTGCTCCCTTGGTATAGACAACATCCCAGCTCTCAGTTGCTCTCCCACACGCGATGCGGTATACACTCCGAGACAGATCACTCCTGTCCAGAATGGGAGTTCGGGTATATTATCATAGACCCATTGTTGAACACTCTTGGGAAACATCAAAAGGAAGGCGAAATACCAGAAAAAAAGCTGCACCAAATAAGGAGTGTTGCGGATTAATTCCACATAAGTAGCTCCAATGAACCTGGTAAGCCTGTTTGGAAGGACTCTGAAGACTCCTACCACCATCCCCAAAATCATAGCTATGATCCATGCTAGAATCGATAGCTTAATGGTGGTCCATATGCCAAGTAGCATCCATTCACCGTAGGGATGCCTCCAGATAACGCTCCAATCGAAATCATAACTGAACATGAGTATTTCTGCCCATTCTTTTCTAGTATCCATAAATAAGAGAGCGAAGGTTGAAAATGGGCGCCTTCGCTCTCTCTATCCGCTCTTTGCTCTTCTTCTCCTCTTTTGTCGATGAAGAAGTTCTCCCCTCTGCTCCATTTTTCAGTATGGCCAGGCCTGTAGCTTGAGAAGTGTCATGTATTCTTCTGTCATGGGAATGGGAACCACTCCATTTGGGCCCATCCATTTATCGTAAATTTCGAAGAACTTTCCGCTCTTGATCAGGTCGATCAGGGTAAAATTCACCAGATCCCTGAAGTCGGATTCGTCCTCAGGTAGGATGTATGCATACGGGTCATAGGTCAGCAGACGACCGACCAAATCCCATTTTTCTGGATCGGGGGCTTTCTGCTTAATACCTGCCAGCAGGCTTCCATCAGTACAATATGCATCTATCTTCCCTTGGCGAAGAGCAAGAAATCCCTTTGTATGCTCATCAAACACCATTATATTTGCCGGCGGAGAGATTGTCTTATTTTCGTTGGCATCCCTGATCGCGGCTTCATTTGTTGAGCCTCTCGCAGCACCAACCCTCCTGTTCGCCAGGTCTTCAAAATCTTTAATGGGACTATCCTTAGGAACTAAAAGCCGAGTTCCTGTGAGAAAGAAAGTGATTGAAAAGTCTATTATATCATCACGGCGTACCGTATGCGTGGAGGAGCCACATACCATATCAACAGTTCTATTGGCAACCAGGGGAATGCGAGTTTTTGGGTTGACGGGTTTGAATGTGAGTTTTACGGATTTTCCTATCTTTTTTTCCACTGCCTTATGGATTTCCTTTGCTACATCTAAAGAGAAACCCACCCATTTACCATCCTTGTCATAAAAGCCGAAGGGGATCGAGCCCTCCCTTGCGCCGACTATGAACTCTCCCCTTTTGGCGATCTTATCCAGTATGCCCCCTGCGCTGGCTGCGCTGGCAATCATCAACCCTGCCACTACCATGCATGTAATTGAAATAATATGTTTTTTCATGGCGTTGCCCTCCTAAAATTAAGGTTTTATGGTCCTCTATAAAGCATGTAAGTTAATAAGGTGATCCTGCAATTACACTCTTCCTGCCAAATTTTTTCCAGTGGAGGAAACCCTTTTGATGATAAGTGCTAAAAATTGAAAATGATCCCAATTCAACCCAAGCCTAGATTATATGTGATGCCTTCATTTGTCAAGGGAAAATTATACGCCTAGATGCTTGAGAATTCAATACTTTGACTTACGCTTATTAAAGTTGGAATGACATCTCATGACTCCGGAAACACTCAGGACTTGTTATCGCATAGGGGGAATCTATTCCGGGAAAGAACGTTTCATATTCAATAAATATTCGAGTCAATGGATTTGATTTTTCCCGAGATGATATATATAATTTAAAAACTTTTTTGTCCTCTAATATAAGTTCTTTTTAAAATGGGGAAACTGATATGAATTCAAGATGGGAGATTGTTCGATGCAGAAAATTCGCGTGACACATTTCGGTCTGGGGCCCATCGGGGCGGGAGTGATCCGGGACTTGAGGGGGCGAGGTTTTCTCAAGCTGGTCGCTGCGGTTGACGTTGACCCCGCCAAAGCGGGGCGTGATGTAGCTGAAGTGGCCGGAGTTCCAGGGCAGGTGGGTATTCGGGTGACAACTTCAGCGGAGGAAGCGCTGGGGGTGGAGTCTGACGTGGCGGTCATCTGCACAGTTTCATCCCTGGAGGCCATGATGCCATTGTTGGGGCAGGTTATAGATTCGGCCCTGCCTGTCGTCTCCACGTGTGAGGAGCTGGTCTTCCCTTGGCTGGCCCGACCTGACCTAGCTCGCCAGATAGACGAGAAAGCCCGGCAGCGCGGTGTCCAGGTACTTGGGGTCGGAGTTAACCCCGGCTATACCATGGATTATCTGCCCCTGGTACTATCCGCACCATGCCGCCGGATCGACCGGGTAGAGGTGTATCGGATTCAGGACGCATCGCGTCGGCGGCTACCCTTCCAGAAGAAGATCGGCGCGGGCCTTAACCTTAAAGAGTATAACCTCCTCCGTGATGAGGGGAAGATCAAGCACGTAGGCCTCGTGGAATCAATCCAGATGTTAGCCTGCGGGCTGGGGTGGAATCTGGACCGGGTGGAGGAGATTATTGAGCCCATCGAGGCCGCCCGACAGGTCTCAAGCCCCCAGATCACTGTCCCTATAGGCCATGCTGCCGGCACCCGTCAGGTGGGGAGGGGTTTCGTGGGAGGTCGAGAGCGGATCTACATGGAGATGCGCATGTCCCTCGGCGAGCCGGACCCGCGGGACACTGTTATCATAGTGGGAGAGCCGGACCTCGAATCCACCATCCGGGGCGGGCTGCATGGGGACGTAGCAACAACGTCCCTGGTGGTCAACGCCATTCCGGTGGTCTCCAGGGTCCATCCCGGCCTGGTGACCATGACGGAAATTCCAACGTTGACCTGCCTGGCAGAGGCAACCGCTTAGTAGTCATCTCCGCAAATATCATACCGACTGGAGATGAGGACTGCCGGGTACTCAAGGAGGTTACCGAGATAAGATGCCTGGGCAACCAGCTCAAAGGTCTTTAAATGGCCTTTAATTCCATTTACGCAGATTTTCAGCGACCTCGTCCATTAATCCCGTTATCCGTTCCTCATCGGGTCCTTCTGGTATTAACGCCATATAAGGACCGATCCGGAGCGCCGCGGTCCATCGGCCTTTAGCTGTTTTCACCCTCCAACGGGAGGGATTTTTACCCGTAAAACCTCGATGGAGGCGAGCATAAAGGGCCCGATGAGCTGCCAGTGTCGCGTCCTCTTGGGGATAGCGAACAACCAGGAGAAGCGCCTTGCCCGTGGGCCAGTGGTACTCGGCAGAAGCGCATTGCGTTTGCCTGGAGAGTCCGAGTGCATCCTCGTGCGGCCAGAATAGGATGCGATTCAGAGTCAAAAGTGTGTGAAAGTAACGAAGGCTCTCCTTCGCCCTTCCTCGGCCAGAGGGCAATACACTGAGCAGACGGGGTTTTCTTCCATCAGCCGGTAGGCGCATTGCCATCCATCGCCCTATCTCCATAATGGCCGCATTAACATCCGAATTTACTTCGGGAGCAGCGATCCTTCCCATCCATGATCCAGTCCAGAACTTCAGCTCCCCGTCCCCCAGGGCCGTCATCTGGCCGATGGACGGTCGCTCGCCCGACAGATCATGGTGGAAGACGCCGAATGCATCCTCAGAAGAGGCCATCTCGTAAAGCTCGGCCACAATGTCAGTGGCCCCTTCTTTTCCGTATCTTTGCACCAGCAGCCGCTTGAAATCATACGCCAGGTAGAATTCTGCCGCGCCGTTCATGTAGGAAAACAAACTGTTCCGATTATATATCTGGACCTCTCCCAGTGGGCGCCAGCCCCTGGCCCCGGCCGGAAAGAACCCTGTAGGCGCCAGGCCAACCATTATAACCAGGACGACCGCAATTACCTTCACCGCCAGCATTATGATAAACTCCTCCATTAAATTTTAACATAAATCTCGAGCTTTCGTGACCGAAAATTACTTGACGTGCAAGGAAGAATCCACTAAAAAAATTTGAGCGGCATCCGATCCATGGTTATCGAAGCATGTATAAGTCTATGCTGAATCCTTTAGGGGGCATCGGCTGCGGCGGACGCTGCCGGTGCCATGGCCGCAAAATAAGAAAGCCCGCTACACTCATATTATGACATTTTGGAGGTCCGAAAAATGCCGAGATATTTCGGAATGAAGGGAGGGGGACGCAAGCCCTCAAAGCCGTCCAGCACTGACCTGCTGCAAGAAATGGTCCGCAATCAGCGGAAAAAGGAAGGGGACTACCGCGCGCGCTCACTCGCCGTACACGGCTGGATATGCGCCAAGTGCGGCCGTGAGTTCGATCGCTCCAATCTCCACCTGCTGACCGTCCACCACAAGGACGGCAATCCCCACAACAATCCCCCAGATGGGAGCAACTGGGAAAACCTCTGCGCTCACTGCCATGAAGACGAGCACAGCCGCGGCCTTCTGGCCGATTACCTGAGCGGGGAGGAGGGAGGTTCAAAGGAGTAATGCAGGGCTTTGTTCGCTCGATTTGGTTGGATAGTTATTTCAAAGGGTTTGTCACATTATGCAAAAATCCTTTTCATTGCCTCTCTTCCATGAGAACCGCCACCAGCCGCTCCATCCGGGTCACGCGGGAGCCTTTCACCAGAATCACGTCTCCTTCCCGCACTATTTCCCGCAGCGGCCGCGCCAGACCCATAGCATCCTCGGCAGTCACCACGAGATTGTCGCGCATCCCCGCTTCTTTTGCTCCATTTGAATAATCTATAGCATGCTCTCCTGAACAGAGGAGGAAATCCGAGAATGCTGCAGCTTTCCCCACCTCTCGATGCTCAAGTGCGGCATGATCCCCCAGTTCGGCCATCTCGCCCAGGACAGCCAGCTTCCGCCGGCCCTCAAGATCCTTAAGGACCTCGATGGCAACCCTCATGGAAGCCGGGTTTGCGTTGTATGTGTCGTCTATAATGGTAATCCCACCGGGTGCCATAAGCACTTGGAGCCTTCCGGGAGGAGGGGCATAGAAAGGCTTATAGCGAGCGGCCATTTCCGGATCGACGCCCAGAGCCGCGGCTGTCGCCAGGGCGGCCAGCAGGTTCTCACCTGCATGAGGACCGGGACCCGGCAGAGGCAGGTTAATTACCTTGCCCATTACAGAGACCCGAAGCATCCCCTCCTCCTCGGCCAGGGGATGCACGTTGTGGCGATCCTCGCTTCCAAAAGTAATTCGGTGGCACCTTAAGTCACCGGTATACCTCACTACCATGGGATCGGAGCCCGCGATAACCGCCGTCCCGTCCGGGCGCAGATGTCTCCAGAGCTCGGCCTTTGCCCTGCCGATGGCCTCAAAGGAACCCATCGGGCCTATGTGGGCAGGCCCAACGTTGGTGATCAGCCCCACGTCGGGAGTGGCGATGCCTGCCAGGTAATCTATCTCTCCGGGGCTGTTCATTCCCATCTCCAGCACAACGTATCGTTCATTCCCGGAGATGGCCAGCAGGGAGAGGGGCAAGCCCACGGCGTTATTGAAGCTCCCCTGGCTCCTTGCCGTGGGGGCGTGGGCATGGCACATTGCCGCTACCAGTTCCTTGACCGTGGTCTTGCCGTTGGAACCCGTGATAGCCGCCACAAGGGGCCTGTATTTGTTCCGGACGCAGCGGGCCATGTCGCCCAGGGCCCGAAGTGTATCTTCCACCTCGATAATGGAAGCACGCCCCCCTTTGACCGCTCCGGGCCGGCACACCACACCGCCGGCGCCCAACTCCAGTGCCCGGGGGATAAATTGGGCGCCATCAAACCGCTCCCCCTTAAGCGCCATGAAAAGCTCTCCCGGCTTCAGCTTGCGCGTGTCTGTGGATATCGCGGTAAACGTCTTTCCCTCGCCCGTAACTCGAACGGGGCGAACGGCGGCAATTATTTCCTCAACAGTCAGTTCCACTTTCGCTCCTTTACCCACTGGATGATGGCTTTTTCGGCCTCCTCTGCATCGTCGAAGTGGCGCTTCTCCTTCCCCACGACCTGATAATCTTCGTGTCCCTTCCCCGCGATGAGCACCACGTCGCCCGGCTGCGCCATCTGGATTGCAAGGGCGATGGCTTTCCCGCGGTTGGGTTCCACCCGGACATCGCCTCTGCGTTGGGCCGGAATGCCGGAGAGGATCATCTGGATGATGGCTTCGGGGTCCTCGGTGCGCGGATTGTCGGATGTGACCACCACCACCTGGGACAGGGAGGCCACCGCCTCCCCCATCAGGGGTCGCTTGCCCGGATCCCTGTCACCTCCGGCCCCGAAAACGGTGATGATCCTGCCCCGGCCCCGCAGCGGCAGCAACGCTTCCAGCACCGAGCGCAGGGCCTCGGGAGTGTGGGCATAGTCCACCATCACATGGAAAGGCTGGCCCGCCATGATGGGCTGAAGCCGTCCCTTCACCCATACCAGCCCCTCAAGGGCAATCCGCAGACGATCCGCTTCCAGCTCCATGCCCAGCGCCTGGCCCACCCCCAGCGCCGCCAGAAGGTTGTATACGTTATGGGAGCCGATAAGGCGCAGATGGAGAGGAAAGGCCATGCGGCCCACCCTGAAGGTGGCCCGGGTGCCATTGAGAGTGTATTCGGGAGGCGGCTCCATCTCCATCCTGACCGGGCAATGATCAGACAGGCCGTATGCCAGCGCTGGCATGCCATTTCCCGCCATCCAGGCCAGCAGCCGGCGGCCGTAAGGGTCCTCGGCGTTAACAACGGAAAAGCCACGGCTGGTAAGAGACTCGAAAAGCCGCCGCTTGGCGCGGAAATATTCCTCCATGTCCTTGTGATAGTCAAGGTGATCCCTGCTGAGATTGGTAAAAACCGCCACATCGAGCTCCAACCCCAGCGTCCGCCTCTGATCCAGTCCGTGGGAGGAGACCTCCATGGCCGCGGCCTTACATCCTGCATCCCGCATGCGGGCCAGGAGTTCATATAC
>CAZTAS010000043.1:0-32714 GCA_964611635.1 uncultured Thermodesulfobacteriota bacterium | reverse complement strand
CCAAGGGGAGAGGGATTTATAATTTCTCCCTCTCCCCCCAGCGGGTGGGAGAGGGTGGGGTGAGGGGGTATTAGGCATAAGGAATAATTACTTGTATGACTGCAACTTTTTATCACCCTATTCTCTCCCCCGCAAGCGGGGAAGAGGGAAAACTACGTAATCAGCATTTACCTTAATTCTTTTCCTGTGACCGGAGAGAAAAAATAATATACTTTTGAATGCAACTTATTATGACTTCATTCCCCTCCTTCATTAACCTGCTAATTTTGCATTACTAATTGATAATTTTGCAATGATTTTCTTCTAGTTTCATCTCAAGTTAGCGCTTAATCAACTCAGCTTTTTTTTTAACCGCATCCACGAGCATGAGATCTTCTGGATCACGCAAGGTTCCCGGGATGGGTGGGCCAGCATACCGATCCTTTATGGACATGATACGCAGCATACTGGCGTCCACTCGCTCCGGCCTCAGTCGGCCGGACTCAAGGGCTTTTATCAAAGCCCGGTGCACCCGTGCTGGCTTTGTTTCTCCCATATGGCGCCCCACAAGCAGCACATCCGCCCCTGCCTCCACTGCTCGCACCGCCGCCTCTTCAGGTGCCCAATCATTTGAAACCGCCGCCATCTCAAGGTCATCCGTTATGACCATGCCCCCGAAGCCCAATTTTTCCCGCAGCAGACCCGTTATGATGGGCCTGGAGAGGGTTCCGGGGACATGGGGATCTAAAGCGGGATATACCACGTGGGCGGTCATAACAGCCGCAGGTGCAGAAGCCAAGGCCTGCTTGAACGGCTGAATATCCTGTGCAAGCAAGTGCTCCAATGATTTGTCCACCCGCGGCAGGCATAGGTGAGAATTGCCGGTCGCCGAGCCGTGCCCAGGAAAATGCTTAAGGCAGCAGGCCACTCCCGCTGCTTGCGATTCGGAAATCCAGATTCCAGCGTGGAGACCCACCAACTCCGGCTCGGCGCCAAAGCTGCGGTCTCCGATGGCGGGGCATGGGGGATGCCCTGCCAGATCGGCCACTGGCGCCAGGTTCATGAATATCCCCAGTGCTGCCAGTTCCCGGGCTGCAATGCTCGCCACACGTGCCACTGCCTTTCTATCTCCCAGCATGCCCAACCTCGCTGGAGACGGGAGAGGAGTTAAACCCTGTCGGATGCGCATCACCCGGCCCCCCTCCTGATCCACCGCCACCATCAGTGGGGGAATGCCTGGCATTGGGGCGATAATTTCCCGGCAAAGCAAAGCCGCCTCCTGGGCCCCGGCTGCGTCTCGTTCGAAAATGATTGCAAAGCCAATACCCAGAGATTCTATTTCCTCGCGGAAACTCCCCGGGTTGCCCGAATGTCCAAGCCCGGCCATGATCATCTGGCCGACTTTAAACTCCACTGGCATTTTTTGGAGACGATGTTCACGCATTTTTCTGCCAAATCGCTCCCAGTCAAAGTTAGGGCCGGGATCGTATTTGCGGCCGGGGGCCACATCGCTGTGCCCCACGATCCGCCGGGGAACTATGGAGGGATACTTATCCATCAACTCTATACACAGCTTCGCCAGTGCGTTGTATTGCGCAGCGGTGAAAGGGTGAACGGCATCGCCCTCCAGCTCGATCCCAATGGAGAAACGGTTCACATCCCTCCGGCCCTCCAGGGAGCTCTCCCCAGCGTGCCATGCCGACTCCGTTGTATCTACAAACTGGATTATCGCTCCCAGTCGATCGATGAGATAATGGGCCGAGACCCGCAATCCCTCAAGTTTCCGGAAAGAGGGGTGCATGTCCGGGTCCAACCGGTTAAGGAACAGATCGGCCACGCATCCAGTACCGAACCTCCCGGCGGGCAAGCTGATGTGGTGGATGACTATAGCATCGACTTGATGGCCCTTTCGACTATCGTGATTGGGGCTCTGCAGTCTGGTTATTTGCATAGTCCGTACTCCCGCCCAGCGAGATAATGCAAATCAGTGCGGCTGAGTGCCGAGGGGGTTTCATAGCTTTTTTTTCAGCAGGTTGATGATTCGATGTTTAGTGCTGTGGCGCGGGCAGTTATTGATTATGACTACAAGCCTCACCAGACCATTGCTGCGTGACGTAAAATAGCCTGCAGAGGCTTTAACATCCGACAGGGTTCCGGTTTTGACACGCATGCCGCCCCGTTTTGGAAGCAGCCTGCGGTGGGGCCAAAAGTGCTTCAGCACTTGATCCATCTGCCGCGCCGTCACCCGATTCATCTTAGAAAGGCCCGATCCCTCAATTACTTTTGCATTCTTTACGCTCAGGGAATCGGCCAGAAAGTCGGAGACGGCACGCTGCCCCTTTTCCATGGTCGCGGGCTCGCCAAAGGCCTTAGCTCCTAGGGTCAGAAAAATCTGGTTCGCTATGAAATTGCTGGAATGTTTAAGCATCTTTTGAACGACGTCCTCCAATGGATCCCGGCAAAGGTGCCGGTATATTAGGGTGGAGCCGGAAGGAACGTCCCTATGCCCAATCGCCCCTTCCACGGGGATGCCTTTGCGCTCCAGGAACGCACGCATGAGGTGTCCGGGATACAGTTTGTATGCTATGCCATTTTGACCAAGGTTGACCCGGGCGATGCCTCGAATCTTCAGCAGCAGGGCAGCCTCCCTGGCAAAGTCAGTCATGGGAGTCTGCGGTTCCTTCGACGTCACTCTCCCATCGGGGTGGACGTGAACACATATTGTGTTAAAATTTGCAGCCAGCGCACTCACAGGGGCATTGTAAGGGTCAAGGTCTTCGCTTCTGCCGGGAACTTCAATGTTTTGTGAAAAAAATGAATTATCCACAAAAATAGATTTGACAGATTGCAGGCCATTTTGTGAAAGGGAATGGGCAATAGCTTTCCACTCCTCCGAGATAAGCATCGGGTCCCCATAACCCTTAATGTAGAGATTGCCTTTAATGTCCACGAAGAAGTCCGTGTGAAACCGGTACGCAAGCCCCAGCCGTTCAAAGGCCGCCGATGCAGTGATCAGCTTGATAATGGAGGCGGGAATCAGTGGTTTGTCTGCCTGGTGCTCGAAGAGCACACGTCCATTCAGGCTAACGGCATAAACTGTACCTTCCCCAGCCAGTTCTCTTATACGGTCCTTCCAGTCGGCCCACACCGGTGAAATGTTCATGCATATACACAGGAATACCATGAGGAACAGCTTCATTTTCAAGTCTTCCTTCCCATTAGTTTTGGGTCCAGCGCGTCGCGCAGCCCGTCGCCAAAAAAGTTTATGCCAAGCACTACTGTCATTATGGCCAAGCCCGGGAATAAGGTCAGATAAGGAGCCTGGATGAGAAACTGCCGGCCCTCGTAAAGCATCGATCCCCAGCTGGGTGTGGGGGGCTGAACACCCAATCCTAGAAAGCTGAGCCCCGCCTCCCCAACGATGGCGGCTCCCATGCCGAAGGTGGCTTCCACCACAAGCGGCGTAAGGATATTAGGCAGGATGTGAAAGCATACGATGCGCGGACTCGATGCTCCAAGTGCCCGGGCCGCGATGATGTACTCCCGCTCCCTGATGGTCAGCACTTGTCCGCGCGCCAGGCGGGCATAACTCACCCAGCTTACCAGGCAGAGCGCCAGGATGACGTTGTTCAGGCTCTGTCCCAATACTGCCATCAGGGCCATGGCCAGCAGGATTCCGGGGAATGCCAGCAGTATATCAATGATCCGCATGAGCCCCTGATCCCAGAGACCTCCGAAGTACCCGGCTGTTGCCCCCAGCAAAGATCCCGCGATCAGAGAGATGGTCACGGTGATCAGCCCTACTTTCAAGGATATCCTCGCCCCGTATATGATCCGGCTCAGCACGTCGCGGCCCAATTTGTCGCGACCCATGGGGTGGTAGAATGAAGGGCCGCGCAATTCCTGCTCAAGGCTCTGCGAAAGGGGATTATAGGGGGCCAGCACGGGTGCCAATGCCGCGCACATGAGCAGCAAAGACAATATCAGGGCGCCACCCCGAACCATGCCGTTCCGGAAGAGACGATGGACAATGAGCCGATTTCTCATCGCAGACGAATGCGCGGATCAATAATAATGTAAAGAATATCTGTAACCAGGTTGACAATCACAAATCCGATGCCGATGGCCATGACACATCCCTGAAGCAAGGGAATGTCCCTGGTGGTGATAGCTGTGATCATCAATCTCCCCACTCCTGGCCAGGAGAAGATGGTCTCGGTGATCACGGATCCCCCCAACAGCCTTCCCAATTGGAGTCCCATGATAGTTACCACAGGTACAAGTGCATTGCGCAGGGCATGCTTGAATAACAGCACAGACTCCCGCAAGCCTTTTGAGCGGGCCGTCCTGATGTATTCTTCCCCCATAACCTCCAGCAGGCTGGAGCGGATCATCCTGGTCAGGATCGCCGCCATGGCAGTGCCCAGTGTCACTGAGGGCAGCACCAGATGGGCCAGCCCGCCCCGCCCTGACACTGGAAACAGATCCAGTTGTATGGAGAAAAGAATGATGAGCATGGGCCCTATCCAGAAGTTTGGCATGGAAAGGCCCAATAAAGCCCCCAGGCGGGAGATGTGATCCACTGCGGTATCGCGACGGACAGCGGAGGCGATTCCCAGAGGAAAGGCCACCACCACCGCCACCAGCATACCGCCCAGAGTAAGCTCAAGCGTTGCCGGATAACGCTCTATTACCATCTCAAGGACGGGACGGTGCTGGATGTAGGAATGCCGCAGATCCCCCAGTAGAAAGCGAAGGTATTGTTCTGTCAGAGGTCGATTCAGCCCCAACTCCCGCCGGAGAGCTTCCCGGTCCGCAAGGATGGCCTGTTCTCCCAGCATGAAGTCCACAACATCCCCGGGCACAAGGGCCTGCAGAAAGAAAACAAGGGTAGCCACACCCAGAACCGTGGGAATTGCCAGGAGTAGACGCTTGATCAGGTGCGCTCGCATCTGAAACCTCTTATGGCGTTTTACCGCGTACCCGCAGAAGCCTCATGATTTTCTCCACCGCACATCCTTAAGCGGTCTGAAATCGCCGGCAGGATACAGAATATAACCTTCAAGGTTCTTTTTCATTACGGCAACGTTCACGTTATACCACAGGCTGATGTATGGAAGATCATGGGCGATTATCTTCTGGATTTCTCCGTAGATAGCCTTTCGCCGCTCCACATCAAGAGTAAACCTCCCCGCCTCGATGAGATTATCAAGAGTTGGGTTGATATAGTGCCCCCTGTTGGCCCCTTCCGGTGGGATGCTGTTAGAATGGAACAAATAGTAATAGATGTCGGGCTCTGTTACTCCCACCCACTGGAGGGAATAGAGCTGAAAGTTTCCCCTCCTGATATCCGCGAAAAAGGCCGACCACTCATAGCTGGATAGCTTCACGCGGATGCCCACGGAGGCTAATTGTTGCTGGATCACCTCGCCTTTACGTCGGCTGAGGTCAGCCTGAGTGGTCTTGTACTCCAGCGTGAAGCGATACCCGTCTTCCCTGGCGGGAAAACCCGCCCTGTCCAGTAGCTCACGCGCAAGCTCGGGGTTGTGTTCATACCGCGGGACATCCGGGTTATAGCTCCAATGGCCCGGATAAAGAATTCCCGTGGCCTCCGTGCCCAACCCTTTGAGTAAATGCCTTATCATAAGAGGAATGTTGAGTGAGTAAGCCACGGCTTGACGCACTTCCCGGTGACGGCAGTAATTGTCCCGAAGGTTAAATCCGATATATTCATAATTGGTGCCCGGGCTTTTGAGGACTTTCAGGCCTTCCTCCTGCTCAATGCCTGCCACCACGTCTGGAGGAAGGTTGTTCTGGACAAAGTCGAGGCTGCCTTTTTTCAGCTCCAGATAGCGAACTGTATCGTCCGGGATTATGCGGAAGATCACCTCATCCATGTGAGGCTTTCCCTTGAAGTATTCGTCAAAAGCCTGGAGTTGCAGTTCTTCATCTCTGTCCCATTTTTTCAAGGAAAAAGGACCCGTGCCCACAGGATGCGTGGCAAAACGTCTCCCAGCAGCTTTCGCCGCATGCATGGGTACGATTCCCATGGTCATGTTTATCAGAAAAGGCGCGAACTGCTCTGACAGATGGAAACTGACGGTGTATGGCTCCGAAGCCTCAATCTTCTCAATGATCTTATAACTCCCGGCCAGGGGAGAGTGGAGGGCGGTGTCTCGTATGGAGTCAAAGGTATATTTCACATCAGTGGCGGTCAATTCTTTTCCATCGTGGAACTTAACGCCCCGGCGGAGGTGGAACCGGTAGGTCCTGGGATCGGGAGTCTCCCAGCTTTCGGCAAGGTCAGGCACCAGATTGGAAGCGGGATCCTTTTTAACCAGTCCGTTGAAAAGGAGCTGAATGGCCCGGGACGACGCCACATCCACGGCGAATCTCGGGTCCAACGTGGCAGGTTCCTGCTCCATTCCGACCACCAGTCTGCCAGGGGTGGGCTTCTCAGGGCCGGTGAAGTCCGTGCACCCGCTGAAAAAAATTAGCATAAACGGCAGGGTAACCCTTACCAAGTACTTCATCAGTGGTTAATTCCATAATCGAATGCCCATGGCTCAATCCATTTTCGGTTAACTGGAATATCTGGAAATGTGCCTTGAGTAATATTTTTTTGTGTATCCAGATATTGGATAAAAAAATCGAAGAGCCCGATACATCAATCTACATGGCTGGCGGATGGTTCCATCCTCCGGCGCGTCCTCAATGCCAGGCGCAGGTAATGATGGGCGCGCTCACCCAGGCGCTTCAGGGCATCGATGCGAGAGATCTGGAAAATGACAGATCCTGCCAGCGAGCCGAAGCGCCTTCTGTAACGACGACGGTTGCGGTCCAGCATCATTATACGATTGGCTTTTCTTGTCCAGCTCACCAGCATTACGTCGTCCACATTGGACAGGTTGAGGAACAAAGAGGGCTTGCCGCCGTCGCTGCTGAAGTAATAAGCATCATCCAGGCCTTGACTCGCTTGCTCTTCTCCATAGCGCTCTCGGGCCTGATCCCAGAGGCGGGTTCCCGGAAATGGTGTGGTGATGCTGAACATGGCCTCATCCAACGCCAGTGACCTGGCAAATTGGAGTGTTTGCTCAAGAGTCTCAATAGTATCTCCGGGAAGGCCCGTCATAAAGTACCCCTTGCATCTGATGCCGGCCATTTGGCTCCAACGGATAGCATCGCGCACTTGCTCTAAAGTGATCCCTTTAGAGATTCCATCAAGTATTCCCTGGACACCGGATTCGATGCCGTAATGGATCTGCTGGCATCCCGCGTCGCGCATGATGCGTAGAATCTCCGGAGTAATACCGTCCACCCTGGCCAGGCACTGCCACCGGATATCCAGTCCGTGCTCCAGGATGAGCTTACATATCCGGTGGACCCGATCAGCCTGGAGCATGAAGACGTCGTCAATGAAATAAAAGTGACGGGCACCGTAAGCCTCTTTTAAATGTTGAAGCTCTGCCACTATGTTCTCCGGGCTGCGGTGTCGGTAGCGATGGCCGAAGAGGCCCTTGTAGCAGTAAGCGCAATTGTAAGGGCATCCACGGCTGCTCAGCACGGTGAATATAGGTTCTCCTTCCGGTGTGCGAAGGGGGTAGTCGCCTGTCCTCAGAAGGTGCCGGGAAGGAAAGGGAAGGGCATCCAACTCCGGGATGGGGGCTGGCGCAGCAGCAACGACCCGTGGGCCGTCGCGGAACGTCAGTCCCGGCACCGCTTTGATGTCTCCCCCGCCCGATAAGGCCTGCACCAGGGCGACCAGGGCAATCTCGCCTTCGCCCGATATCACAAAATCTACGGGATCCTGTGAGGCCACTTCCCTTGGAAACAGCGTGGGGTGAGGACCCCCCATGACAATCCTGGCACTACAGAAAGACCGGATTTTTTTGGCTGTCTCCAGAGCCGTAGAATGCACATGGGTCATGGAGGTGATGCCCGCCAGATCGGGATCGAATTCGGCAACATCTCGGAGGCTTGCCCCGGGCAGGTTCAGGTCAAAGATGCGAACCTGGCGGTATCCCGCATTCTCAAGGGAAGAGGCAAGGTAGGCCAGACCCAGAGGCGGGTAATCGTTCCCTCCACTCCAGGGCGGCGCCACCAGGGCAATCTTCATGATCTTTTTTTCTCCGCGATGTTGAATGTCTATAATTAAAGATCCTCAGGTTTGGCCGTTTCCAACATACATATCTTCTTGCCTTATCTTACTTGCTCAGACCGTTAGAGATTCTTACCTTTAACTCGTTCCAAATTATCTCCCTCCCTCTAATAAAGCAAGATGGCAAGTGCTTATTGTGCTTCAAGTTCAAGCACGATGTGCTTTACACATCATAAGATGATGCAACTAGAGGTTTCTGTAAGCTCTGCTCACTCTATGGATCCTGCGGTAAAAATCAGCATGCTGCTCAGCCACATCGTTCCAGCCCAATCTTTCAGCAGCTTCTCGCGCCTTAATTCCTGCCGCGCAAGAGTCCATCTCCACCGAACGCTGCAGGGCCTTCAGCAACCCGCCTTCTTCCACTGGATTATAAAGAATGCCCATGGAGGTGTCAATTAATTCGGGTATGCAACCCATGGATGGGGCGATCACCCCACGCCCAAAGGAAAGGGCCAGGATCAGACTCCCAGACGTGGTCACGCGAGCGAAGGGCAGCACGACCATATCCGCTGCCCTGAAGTAAAGCTGAACACTTTCTTCGGCCACAAATCCCTGGTGAAATATCACTCTGGAATCTTGCTGCACCACCTGGCGTATCTTTTCCCCCAGGGCCGAATCCCGCAGTTGCCCGGCGATGAGAAGGCGCAAATGGTCACCGTCCAGTTTTTGAAATGCCTCTATTAGATCTTCCACACCTTTATATGGCCGCAGAGCACCGAAATGAAGGAAAACCCGTCCATCCATGGGGAGGCCGAGTCGTCTTCGGGCTTCCTCCCGGCTCACCTGCTCAGGGTAACGGCCGATATAGTGGCCATGGGGAACAACCAGGATCTCACCTCGGGCACCCCACCGCCTGCGTACCTCGTCAGCGGCCCACTGGCAGTGAGCCACAACAGAGGCCACCCGGACCATCAACCGCCGTACCCATCGGTCCAGCAGAACTGTAGATTCGTGGGGCTCGACGTTGTGGGCGGTCCACACGATGGTACGGCCCAGCCCCACGGCCGTCAGTAAAAAAGCCACGAAGTGGCCGAGTTTAAGGAGGGTGAGTAATCGGCTCCGCCGCTGGTAATGTATCTCCGGCCAGTGAAAGTGAAGGATGTCAACGCGCCTTTGCATCCTCAATAGCCATAAAATGGATGGTCCACCGGGTGGGGAGACGATTGAAACGCCTCGTTCCCTCAGCGCGTCGCAAAGGAGCTGGATATAAGGATTTTTCGGAGCCTGGGGTGGGAAATGCGCCACCCGGAGAGAAGAGAGAATGGATGATTTCACGGCAGCGCCTCCTGGATGATTTCCAGGTACCTGTCCGCAACGGCATCCCAGCTATGGAGCAAAGCGCGCTCTGCATTGACCGCTCCCATGGCGGCAATCGCCTCTTTTCCCGGCAGGGAAGCCAGGCACTCCCGCCAGCCCCCCGCGGTATTGGGTATCAAATATTCGTGCTCCACCAGCCGGGCGATCTCCCTGTAAGGCTGGGAGATGACGAGCTTGCCGCATGCCATGTATTCGAGGACCTTTAATGGAGAAAAGTAAAATTGACTCTCCTCGAAAGCTTGTTCTCGATATGGGGCGATGCAAATATCTGTGGCGTTGATCCAGACAGGGACCCGGCTGTGCGGCACCGGGCCATGGAATGTACAGCGCCCGGGGACGAGCCGCTTGGATGTTTGCTCTGCTGCATCGCGGTGAACCCCGGTTCCCACGACATGAAGCTGCATCCTCGGATCACCCGCCCGTGCCATAGCTTCCATGCACGGGTCCAGGTCATGGTATGCATCCAGCGATCCAACAAAAAGCAGTATGAACGCGTCTGCATCAAGCCCCAGTTCACGGCGGCATAGGCCTTGATCCATGGGGCGGAAAAGGCGCGTGTCAACGCCGTTGGGGATAACGCGCACGCGCCCGAGATCAACAGAAAATCGGCGCCGGAGAAATTGCCTCAGCTCTTCGGTCTGGACCACTATGCAATGGGGGCGGGAATATGCCCGTCGGGCATACAATAAGGAGATGTGATGGAGAATCCAGCGCGCGGGGTGGGCAACACCCGCCTTGTGGATGGCGCCGCGCTGCGGCAGTCCTGGAGGGCCGTTTTCCTCCAGCACATAGACTGCCCCACGGGATTGCAGCCCGGCGCCCACCAGACCTCCCGCGCGCCACATGCGTTCCACCACAGCGTCAAAGCTACCCGCATGCCGGCGCACAAATGCCCTGCAGCGCCGCATATAGCTAATGTATGGCCGTGGATCAATCCCTTGTACGGCATTATCATCCGGCCTCATTGATGGTCGCGGCACTGAAGCAGCGCCCTCATTGTCATAAAGATCCAGGGTTTCGACGGACAGAGAAGGTATTTCCCGGTATCCATGGAACGCCACAGAAACCTCCGGCGCTCCCTTTCGGGCCATGGCCTCCACCAGAGAGATCACATGGCTGGAAGGGCCAGCAGATGGAGTGTAGTGGAGTCCACCGGCTATGTAACATATGCGCATTGTTCTGCCGTCAGCGAATAGTGCAGGGCTGGGGTTTATCCGCATAAGCGCTTACTTAAGAAAGATTTTTAATTGCAAAATGAAAAATTAGCAATTAAACATTTAACATTAAAGGAAAAAGGATTTTTTTCATAACCTCCATCCTTCAGCCTTTTTCCTGCATCATTTAATCTTTATCCTTTAACCTTTCTCCTTATTAATTGCTAATTTTGCATTGCTAATTGCTAATTTTGCAATGATTCTTTGCCAGTTTCACCTTAAGTGAGCGCTAATGGGGTTTATCCCCGTCCTTTCGAGTTTATGGGGTCAAATACCGCAGCTTCCTGGAAAAATCCCCAGCTCCATGCTCCCAGCCCCATGCACGCGAGTGGAAACACCCGCAGAAACGGAATAAGATTTCCAGGCTCGTGCTTAATAAGCCTCTTTATCATTCGGTAAAGGCGCGCAAGCGGCAGCAGGGGAACGAGAACAGGCACACGGACTGCGAAAGCACCGGGCAAGGGATTTTTTCGGCGGGCAAAGACCGCCGCATTTTTGCTCACGCCTTGCGTGCGGCGCGCGGCTGCTGCCCCCCGGCCCAGGTTGACCTGGTTGCGCAGAAACGGCTTGAGAGTTGTGCGGCATCGATGAAAGACCAGGGCCTCTGGCTCGAATCGAACCGCAACCCCCATCTCCTGCAACCTCAGCCCGAACAATACGTCTTCGCTGGCCCGCAGATCGGGAAACCCACCCGATCGCTGAAATATCCCACGATCGATTGAAAGGTTGCAGGTAGGTGCAAAGCGCATTGGCCCGGCAGGCCGGGCCGGGGAGAACTCGCCGAATTCCAGGAAATACTCGGCGCTCCCCACCATGGATTCCGGTGTGCCGTTGGCGATGGCTCCTCCCACCACCGTGTGGCCCCTGATACTGGAATCCAAAATAACCTTCAACCATCGGGGAGACGCGGTGCAATCCGCATCGATAAAAGCCAACACCCGCCCCCTTGCGTGCTCTGCACCAAGGTTGCGGGCCGTGCCGGGGAAAAGCCGGTTATCCCGATGGATACTCTTTACACCCGGGATGTTCCCGAGGATCTGGGGGGTGTCGTCCGTGGAGGTGTCCGCAACAATTATTTCAAATCTTCCCCCGATTTCCTGAGAGAGCAAGGACTCTATGCAGGGCAAGATCTTCCGGCCCGGGTTGTAACTGGGGATCACAACGCTCACCAGGAATTCATCCGAAATTTCATGTCGATTGCCCGGCATCTTCAATCAGTTCCTCCAGCACAGCGGCCAGCGCGTCCCATGAAAACCGCTCCTGCTCTTTCCTGATGTTGTCTGCCCAATCAACGGACTGCCCTTCCCGGAAGAAACGCAGGATGGCATGGGCCAGGGCAGGGCCATCCTTGGGCGGCACGATGTAGCCCGTGCTGCCGTCGCTGACGACCTCGGGAATTCCGCCAACCCGGGTTGTGATCAAGGGGCGCTCCATGCCGAACGCCATCTGTACAATGCCGCTCTGGGATGCGGATATATAAGGCAGCGCGACCACATCAGCGGCGGAGAAATAGAGATTCACTTCCTCATTGGGCACATAGCGGTCCACCACCCGAACATGATTCTCTAGACCCAGATTCTGTATTTGCCGAAGGTATGGCTCTTTATCCTCATAAAACTCGCCCACGACCAAAAAGGTGCACTGCATTTCCCTGAGCACATGGGAGGCGGCCTCCAGCAAATAATTCAGCCCCTTGTACGGTCGTATGTAGCCGAAAAACAGCACCGTGGGGCCGCTGAGGCTCAATGTTTTGCAGGCCTCCTCTCTATTCAACGAGCTTTGCCCGAAGATCGCGTACGTGGGGTGGGGGGTCACCCGGACGGCGGCGCGGGGAAAAAGCCTCAGGAGCAGCTCCTGATCCTGATGCGAGTGGACAATAAAATGAGTGCCCGCTCCAAGGGCCATTCGGCTGAGGATTTTGTCCAGCGGCCCGCTTTCGTGGGGGATCACATTGTGGCAGATGAATAAGCGGGGCATGCCTTTCAATCTTTTTGAAAGATGCCCGATGAGCGCATACAGAGGCCCGAAGAAAGGGTTCCACCACTGGAAGACCACCACCTGGGGCTTGAAGGCCCGGACGGCCCGGTAGGCCCGCCACCATGTCCACGGGTTCAGGGAATCGATAATCGGCTCGGCTTCTATTTTTAAGGGCTCACTGCTCTCATCCATCTGAGTCCGGCCCGGAAAGAGGAAAGAAGGATATAACCGGGTGAAAGAGATCAGCCGAACCTGATGGCGGAGCTGAAGATGCCGGCACATCAGGGTGGTATAATGCGCAATCCCTCCCCGGAAAGGATAAGCCGGGCCGATAACGCAGATCCTGAGTGATCCGGTGTTTTTATGAATAAAGTTTTCCATGGCTTACAGAAATCTATTTTACATGATACGCGGTGTGGGTCAATCAAAAGATGCTTTTTCTCAGGTGATCAATTAGGAGTACCTCTCCTTTGAGGGGAGAGGCCAGGTGAGGGGTGAAATTGGAATAGGGGTTCATTAAGAATCAGATTGTAGGACAATATCACAAAGTGGAGAATAATGGTAACAATTCTTATTGCGGGTGGCCCGGACAATTTATTTGTCCGGGCTGCGCAGCAGCAAGAGGTGGTGTCAATTCTCAAGTCCAATGAGCGCCCCTGGCGATTAAAAATACTAACGTGTTGAATCAATCCTCTTGTCGCTTCGCGACCCGGACGACAGGTCGTCCGGGCCACCCGTGGACGGTTGACAGCAAAGCATCTGTGGAGTATATTTTCATTCCCCGAAATGACTTGGTTGTCGGTTCATTTAAGTTAATGATTCACACTGAAGCTAACCTATTAACTTCAATAGAGATGGAAGGCAGGTTTGAAGATGAAAATCTACAACTATCTGGATGTTGAACCTAGTGAGGAGGCGCCTGGAGTTGAGATGCGGACGGTCATAGGAGACAAACAGGGCGCCCCCCGTTTTGCCATGCGTCTTTTCGAGATCAAACCGGGCTGTTCCAGCCCATTTCACACTCACTGGTGGGAGCATGAAGTATTCGTGCTCTCCGGCAAGGGTCGAGTCCGCAGTGAAATGGGGGAGACAGAAATTCAAGGCGAAAGTGTTGCCTTTATCGAGCCGAACGAAAAGCACTCCTTATCCAACATCGGCGACGACCTTCTGCGCTTCATATGCGTCATCCCTCTTGTGGAGAAAGGATCTCATTGAGATTGCTTCCTGGGACAAGAGTTGGCGGCCATTGCCAATAACTTTCCCTTGCCGTCAATCCCTGGTTTCAGAGCGCGGGTGGCCCGGACGAATAAATTGTCCGAGCTGCACGGCAGCAAGAAGTGGTGGCAATCCAAAGGTCCCACAGGAAGCCCTGGCGAGTAACAATGCTGCGGTATTGAATCAATCTTCTTGTCGCTTCGCGACCCGGACGACAAGTCGTCCGGGCCACCCGCGGTGTGGGTCAATCAAAAGATGCTATTTTTGTTGGTTTCGTGGAGTGACCATCGTTGGAAAGTATCTAAAAAAGATACCGTCCTGTTGAGTGGTGATGGCTCATTGGAAAGGGCAGGGAAGTATAGGAGCGTGGTTTATCCCCGCCTGCATTGACTGAGAAGCCACAAGATACTGTGTCAATCCACAAGTCCTATAGGCAGCCTTAGCAAGTAACAATGCCACAGCGTTGAATCAATCATATTGTCTATTTGCGACCCAGATGACAGGTCGTCCGGGACACCCCCATAATTTTATTCCTTTTAATTCAATCCTGTGAAGAGATCACCAAGATTTTTACAGGATTTTCTTAAACTAAATTTTATCTTATGAAGTTCATACGCAATTTTCAAATACATTCCTAGAGGCAAACGGGGAAGAATATCACGAGGTTTTTTTAAATCCTTACACCACCAATCAACAAGATCTTTCTCATTTTTAGATTTAGCACACGATTCACATGATATAACTAAGTTTTGCATACCTGGTGGAACACTAAAAGACCTTGGTACCACATGAACTGGTTGACATTTTGTACATTTAGATTCACAAAAAGCACATATATTTGAAGTAAAACGTGATAGTTCACGCTCGTAGTCCGACATTCGAATATTACCAGATTTTAAACGTTTGTAGGCATCAATAATGAATCCATAGTTTTCGCCAAATCCTGCTGATGGTGCAATAATTAACTTAGCGTAATAGTAGTAAATGATGTCTTCTACTCTCCTAGGTACAAAGGGAGGCGGCATATTAATTCCTCCTGTTGTAAATTATTTTTCTCCGGCAACTAAAGAAGGCCAAAGATTGTGAAGAAGAGAATCTAAATCACTTACACCACGAACTTCTACAATTTCACTGACCTTCGATCTACCCTCCTCTGGTTGCATTTCCTTAAAATCATCAGCAACTTTCTCAGATAAATAGACCCGTTTTATTCTTCCTGGTTGGGCCTCAACAAGAAATTCTGCTAATCCAGCTAAATACGTCCTTTCAGATGGTGGTCGAATTTGCTTTGTTAGATCGACTTCTCCTATAAATAGCGTTTGTTTATCCACACCTTGATGCAAGTATGAACTCAAAAGTGCTACTATAATAGGCAGATCAAGTACTGATTTATATCCATGTCGACCGGGAATATAACAACTTACATCATAAGATAAGTCAACCACATCAATATCTTTAAGTGTGCCCAAAACCTTCAAAAGCTGTTGAATCTTTTTACCGGGAAGGAATGGTGCACTTAATCCAGGACGTGAACCGTACCACTATAGCCTAATACTGTGCTAGCTTCTGTTGTTATATGGGGTGATTCTTTAAGACCATGTTCATCCATAACCAAAACAAGAGGATCAAGCATGGCTGGACCAAATCTGTTCTTTGGAACAAAAAGAGGTCTTAAACGAAGTGCTCTTCTAATATAAATTATACAGTCAACAACATGTTCTAGAGCTTTTGGCCCAGCTATTCCTCCACTCTTTGTCACGTGATTTACAAATAAACAAGTAATCCCTGTCCCTTTTGCTATATCTACAAAATCAAGAAGAGCTTTATACTGCACCCCAACCCATGTGGATAATCCTCCTCCTTGAAGAGAGTCTATCGCAATAACTTCGCATCCATGGTATTCTCTTTCAGGGGGTAGAATTCGATGGTTTAAAAACCACGGTAGCATTGATAGATCATCTATGGTATCGATATAAAAATTCTCACTAATTGTTGATTGAACTTCCTTGGTTTCTAAATCGTATATTCTATTTACTACACGCTTAACATCACTCAGGCTCTGTTCTGTTGGTATATATAATACTTCCACACCTTGTCTGCTTAGATCTCCCAATATCTGGATGGCTAAGGTGGTCTTACCAATTCCAGGTTCTCCTGCCAAAAGATATATTCCTCCCTTAATGAGATCCGAACTAATGGATTTTTTAAGCCAACTTAAGTATGGAATCTCAAACCCCTTCTTACCCTTGTCTTCTATATCGCTTATTTTAGGCATATAAAACTTCCTCCCGGATTAGCAAAAAAAATTTTACCACTCGCCCCCATATTACTAAGTTATGGCTAATGCATCGTTAGACTTATTTCTTTGGGAAGGGAGGCCGTACACCTCATTGCCTCTTCTTATAAAGACCGAAAACTTTTGTATTCTCCATGAACTTCCCTAAAAAACAAAACCCCATCTTCCCTCTCCAGGGAAAACGGGGTTTTATGATGATATTCCTTTCATTGTGCCCTCCCGATGAAACACGAGGTCACGCCATCGGGCATAAATACATTTCTGGATTTATTTTAAGAGCTTATATTTATTTTATAAACATAATCATTGGTTTATTGTCAAGCAAAAAGAGGGTGCGGGTTGCGATATGCGGGTTGTGGGTCTTTCACCCCTCACATGACCTCTCCCAAGGGGAGAGAAATTCCTTATTCCTATGGAATTTGTTTCTTTATGCCGGGCGCAGCTTCCCTTCGCGTAGGGTGGGCTGTGCCCACCATGATCTTTCTGAAACAGCCCATAGGCCCATTACGGTGGGCACAGCCCACCCTACCGATAGCCGCGGAGCTAGATCAGCAATCATTAATTTATTGACAATGCACAGGCAGGATGATAAAGGACTTGCGGAATACTCACCAAAGATGTTCGAAATTTCGACAGGATAACGGGATGAACATAATTTATTGAACCAGAAATATATCCCGGCTATTCTATTGTCTTATTGTTAAATTTTTCCTTTCAGAAATAATAGACGCTGTGGAAAAGTCTTATTCCGAAACCCTGGACTATCTGTTCGGCCTGGAGGTATTCGGCATCCGGCCGGGCCTGGAGTCGATCAATCAACTGCTGGCCAGGTTGGGCGATCCCCACCGCCATCTCAGGTTTGTACACGTGGCGGGAACCAGCGGGAAGGGCTCTGTATCCGCTTTCATCCACGCTATCCTCCAGGCGGCCGGATACAACGCCGGCCTTTATACGTCGCCGCACTTGCTGGACTTTACCGAAAGGATACAGGTGGCCGACCGACCCATCCCCGTGGAGGACCTTGTAAGATTGACGGATTGGATGCGTGCCCGATCGGAGGACCTCTCATATACGTTTTTCGAGTTCACCACTACCCTGGCGTTTTTATACTTTCTCGAGCAGAAAGCGGACGTGGTGGTGCTTGAGGCGGGTCTGGGCGGTCGCCTGGACGCAACCAATGTTGTTAACCCATATGTCAGCGTGATCACGACGATCTCGCTGGACCATACCCAATACCTGGGCGGGAGGCTGGAAGATATCGCTTTTGAGAAAGGGGGGATCATCAAGCCCGGCGTCCCCGCGGTCACAACCGCCACCCAGAGCAAGGTGATATCCATTCTGGAGGCCATCTGCCGGGAAAAGAGCGCTCCTTTGAGGCTGCTTGGCCGTGATTTTCGCACGCAGGGTCTAGACCGTCGTGATTTTACCTATATCGGGCCGACTCTCCGGATGCGCCATCTGGCAACAGGCCTGGCCGGACGCTTTCAGATGAAAAATGCAGCCGCCGCTCTGGCAACCATTGAGCTTTTATCCAGGGATGGGTTCTCCGTTACCGAAGAGCATATTCGCCAGGGGCTTCGGGAGGCGTTCATCCCGGCACGCCTTCAAGTGGTTCGACACAACCCTTTGGTGATCCTTGATGGTGCACATAATCCTGGTAAAGTGCGCCAGTTGGCCAGGGCCGTTCGGGAGGAGTTTGCTTATCGATCCCTCCATCTGGTCTTCGGCATCATGCGCGATAAGGATGCGCGTGCAATGCTCAGACGATTGGCACCCATGGCGGAGCGCATTTTTTTGGTGCGGCCGCGAGGGGCGAGGGCAGCCGACCCTGTGGGGCTTCTGTCTATCCTCGAGAGATGGGGAAGCGAGGCATATGTTGCCGGAGAGGTCGACCAGGGTATTCGGATGGCCATGGAAGATGCTCATTCAGACGATTTGATCCTGGTTTGCGGGTCTTTTTATACAGTGGGCGAAGCCCTGGAGCACAGAGCCTGGGACAAAGAATCCAAAACAGCAACAACATGAGCCCCGGAGTACTATTCCGACACTGGACTGCGAGAATCCTCCTGGCATGTTTGATCATGTGCCTGTGGGTGGAGCTTTCGGGGGGAGAGGAGCCGGCCGGCAAGAGTCCGCTTATCCTACCACGCCATCCCGAGGCGGCTCCCATCCGTATCCAGGCGAATGAAGTAACCTTCAATCACCGTACACGGATTATTACCCTCCGCGGCTCGGTGATCGTGGTTCAGGAAGACGCTAGGCTGGAAGCGGACGAGGTGTTCCTGGACACTGAGGACAACTCGGGAGAGGCCAGTGGAAACGCTCGCTTTTACCATGGGAAGGACAGGTTAACCGGCGATTCCATCACATTTCACATGGACACGCGGGAAGGCGTGGTGATTAACGGCCAGCTTTTCCTGGAAAAGCAACATTTCTACGTCAAGGGACGCCGCATCGAAAAGGTGGGGGAATCCACGTATCTCATCGATCGCGGTTCATTCACCACCTGCGACGGCACACCTCCGGACTGGAGTTTCCACGGTCGCAAAGTTGATATCACCCTTGGCGGATACGCCAAGGCGGAGGAGGTGACTTTCCGGGTCCGTGATGTTCCTATCCTCTATGTCCCCTACCTGATATACCCTGTAAAGACAGAGCGTCAGACTGGGTTTCTGATACCCCGCCCGGGGCATTCCAGCCGGGACGGCTTGATGCTGGACGTTCCGTTTTTCTGGGCTATATCCCGCAGTGCGGATGCCACTTTTACACCGCGGTATTTTTCGCGGAGAGGATTGGGCCTGGGGGCAGAATTTCGCAAAGTTTTCAGTCCCGTCTCTCGTGGAGAGGTGGCGATCGACTACCTGAATGATACCACGCGCGAGGATGAAGAAGATTACGGGCTGTTCCGTCGAACCCAAAGGCATAGGTGGCGCGTAAGCGGATGGAGCGATCTCGAAAAGGGGAAACCGCTTTCAGCTTTCCTGCGTCTGAACCTGGTGAGTGATCGGGATTTCCTCCAGGAGTTTGGAACCGGAAAGGATGAATCGCTTCCGTATCTCGAGTCCCGGGGGGAGATTCAGTGGAAAATGGATCGTACTGCGATCAACTCCAGATTTCACTATTTCCAGGACTTGACAGCCCCGGACGACAGGGCCACCTTCCAGGCTCTTCCGGAAGTGGAGATCCTGACCATGTCCGGCCCTCTGCGCGGCCCTCTATATGGGTCTTTTCTTGGAGCATTTAGAAATTCATGGCGGGAAGAGGGGTCCCGTGGGCTGAGCGGGGAGATTGAGCCCACGCTTTTTGTCCCATTATGGTGGAAAAATTACCTCACGATGGTGCCGGAGATAGCGTTTCGGGAAGTCACTGAATACGTTGAGGAAGATCCTGTGGAATCCGATGATACTTTCAACCGGGGACTGGCAAAAGCCTCCTTGAAGGTGATCACCCAGCTTGAAAGAATTTTCGATATCGGGTGGGGTGGGCTAGACAAGCTCCGCAACACCATTGAGCCCTCCATCATGTATCTGTGGACGCACAGAGTCCATGGAGAAGACAGGCGCCGCCTTCCTGCTTATTCCTTGCCATTGAGCTTTGCCGGGGAGGCGCCCGATCTGTTCCTAGATTTGAACGAAGAACAGCACGCACTGTGGTTTGGGCTGGCCACCCGTTTGGAGGGGCGGGGAAACTTAGGGCACGCGAGGCTGGCAAATCTTCGCATTCTTCAGGGTTATGGGTTCAAAGATTTTGATGATGAGGAGGGCGATGGACGGCGGTGGTCTGATTTGTACGGGGAAGTGTCGATTCACCCCGCGCCTTTTTTCGGACTCGTGGGGAACATTCGATACGATCACCGCAACGATGAGATAGTAACATGTAACGTGCGCCTGGGCTTGATGGATCATCGCAATGATTCGGTAATTCTGGAATGGAGGCGGCAGCGCGCCATAGGTGGGGAGGAGGAGATCAACACCATCAACGCCGGCTTGCGATTGAACCTGATCAGGAAATTTTCTTTTCTTTATGGGGGCGCTTACGACAGGGTGGAGCGGCTGGTGGTCAAAAACGAATTCAGCCTTGAATATCAGCACCAGTGCTGGCTTGCCAGGTTGTCGTTCACGGATGAGGCTGGCCAGTCGGGCCAGAAGAGAGAGCAACGAATCATGTTTTTCCTGTCCCTTTACGGGTTGGGCCCTATGGGGCAATGGGGTATTTAGACCCAATAGGAGAGGTATAAAAACAGCTCAGGTGGTTTTGAATGGATTGACCTTTAAATGCGTTTTTGGTATGTTAACTAAAAATCATCAAAGGGAAAATTATAATGACCCTGTTCCAGAAAGATCGCTTCGAAGATTTCCTCCTGGATCTCCACGCAGCCAAATTTCTGGCCGAACCCATTACCCTCCGCTCCGGCAGGCCCTCTCATTATTATGTTAACTGTCGCGCCCTCACGGATACCATACGTCATAAGGACCGTTTAATGGAATTCCTGATGGCGTTCATTACTGATAAAAATATCGATCCGGATTATTTCCTGGGCGTTCCGGAAGGCGCCACCAAGATCGCCCTTGCCCTTAACGATTGCCGCGCCAAGGTTCGTGGAGAGGATCGATACATGGACGCACCGTGGGTACAGATGAGGTCCCAACCCAAGGAAAGCCATGGATCGCCCGGGGATCGATATTTCCTGGGGGCCGTGAAGGAAGGGGATCACGTGGCTCTCTTGGAGGATGTTATCACCACGGGCGAATCTCTTCTGGATCGCCTCCGGCAGATTCGAGAAGCTGGACTCAAGGTGGGATGGGCTGTTGGACTGGTGAACCGACAGGAGCGTTGCAAAGATGGCCGCAGCGTGGAGGAAACCCTGGCGTCGACAGGTGTGAGGTTGGAATGCTTGACAGAGAGCCGGAGCCTCCTGATGCATGCCAGAGAGCGCCTTCGCCCTGATGCCGGACTTCTGAAACTGGTGGAGCGCGAGGTGGCTCAGTACAGCATAGAGCCTTGGTCCTTCGATGAAGTGGAGGAGAAGCGATGATAGATTACGCCTTGATCTTTTCCAACGACCTGACCGATCCCGATGAGATGCTTCGTGTGTGCCGCTTGACAGCGCCTCACATCGACGGGATCAAGATCGGGATCACATCTTCCATGGTGCCCGGTGCTTCCATATTTCGCAAGGTCAAGGAAATCATCGGGGACAAGCCGATCCTGGCCGATTACAAGGTGGGTGACATTTCATTCCCCGTGCAGGATGGCACATTCGGCGGCACCAATGCCCGAATTATCGAGACCCTAATGGAATGGGGTGCTGATTACGTTACGGTTCATGCATTTCCGGGCTGGAGCAGCGTGCAGGAGGCGGTGTGGGCGGCCCATCGGGCCGGGGGCAAGGTGCTGTTGCTCCCCTTCATGACGCAGCCCGGGGCGGATCTTTTTTTTGACATGCCGTTAAATTCCGGGCATGCGATTCAGAGCCTTGAGAGGATGGGGGTGTCCGGGGCGGCAAAGCTCGTCGATAATTGCCGAAAAGTCTGGGAATTGATCCTCTCTTTTGGAGATAGCATCGGAGTGGACGGCTTCATCGGCCCGGGAAACCAGCCGGAGATCCTCCAGAGCTATCGACGCTTTACATGCAAGGAGATATGGTCCACCGGATTCGGACGACAGGACCGCCTGGGCCGGGATCTTTCAGAGCAGTTTCGCCATTGGGTCCGGGCTGTGGGCCCTCGTTCTGCCGCTATCGTTGGATCGATGATCTACAAGGACTCATCTCCAGCAGAGGCCGCGAGCAGGATACGTAAGATGATTCGACAGGTTGTGGATTCAATGACAGTATCGGAATCCTGAAATAATGAAATTGCCAGGGCACGGAAAGCTGAGCGTATTTTCCACAACACCCAAGAGAATCGGGGGCAGGGAAATACCCGGCATTTTCACGATCCCCTCGGGGATTGTTACCACACTGCCCCCGGCCATCAAGCTGCTGGCCCGGCGTGTGCCTCAACTGGGCATTCTGACCACCAAGAGCATCGGCAAGGAGCCCCGGAACGGTTATCGGGAACCCATCATGGCCGAGTACTTTCCGGGCGGCTACATCAACGCGGTGGGGCTTTCCAATCCCGGCGCGGCGGCTTTTCGCAAAGAGCTTCAGTCTTTTTATCCTTTGCCGGGAGGCAAGTTTCTCCTGACTTCCATCTTCGGAGAGAGTGTTGAGGATTTCGTGGAAGTGGCCGGGACCCTGGCGGATTGCACAGATGGATTCGAGCTGAACCTCTCTTGCCCGCACGGAGGAAGAGTTGGGTGGGCGGTAGGTTCTGATCCTGAGATGGTGGAGGAGATCATACGGGCTGTGCGGGGGGAAACGGGACTGCCCGTTGTCTGCAAGCTCTCCCCTCAATTGCATGACATTGCTGGCATGGTCAGTCTTTGTCGGGACGCCGGAGCCTCCGCTTTGACACTCATAAACACCGTAGGTCCTGCCATTATTACGGACCGGGAAGGGAGGGCTATTCTTGGTAACACCACAGGCGGCCTTTCCGGCCGCGGAATCCTCCCCGTGGGGCTCCGGTGTGTTGCGGAGGCATCCAAAGCGACAAATGATATCCCCATTATAGCGGCTGGGGGCATCTCCACGGCCGCGGATGTCAGGGCTTATAACAGTGCAGGAGCTTCATTCTTTGCTGTGGGTTCGGCCCTTGCGGGGCTGGATACCGATGGTGTGGTGAAGTTTTTTGAGCGCCTCTCAGAGGATCTGGAAAAGGAGGTGGAGCAAATTGAAGGCTACGAGACAGCTTCTCTCCACTGGCACATGGCCTATCGTTACATCAGGGTCTCTTCGGTCCGCCGCATGGGAGAAGATCTGAAAGAGATCAAGCTGGAAGCCTCTCTTCCAACCCAGCCCGGACAATTTTTCTTCATTTGCATCCCGGGAGAGGGGGAGAAGCCTTTTTCCGTCATTTCCGATGATCCCCTTACGTTTATGTTCCGAAAAGTCGGCCCATTTACTTCCCGGTTATTCCAGGTGGAGCCCGGGGACACCCTGCTTGTTCGGGGATCTTACGGCCGGGGATTTTCGGTTGAGCTGGATGGAACACTTTATTTTCTGGGTGGCGGAATCGGTGTGGTTCCACTGGTTCATTATGCCCGCAAAGCTCGGAAAGCCCGCAAGGCATTCTTCGGCACAAAGGATATGGTTGATCCCGAGTTCATCCGGGAGATCAAAAGGATAAGCCAGGAGGAGCTAATCGTTGAGGTTGATCCGCCAGGAACTGTGGGAGCGGTCTTACGACGGGTGAATGCTTTTTTACAAAGCGGTGAAATGGCGGCTGATGCGCGTTTCCTCATCAGCGGTCCTTCTCCCATGATCCTTGCAGCTCTTCAATTACTGCGCGGAAAGGTGGCCGACGAACGCCTCCATTTCGCCAGAGAAGACTACACAAAATGCGGGGTTGGGCTGTGCGGGAGCTGCACTACGGAGTCTGGCCATCGAAGCTGCGTGGATGGCCCTGTATTCACCGCTACGGAGAGAGAAATTTTTATAACTGGGCTCTGGAAAAGGGGGCCCGATGGCCGCCGAATAGATGGAGGTAGCCGATGATAAACTTCCAGGGTAAAGACATTATTTCCATGAATGACCTCGCCCGGGATGAGATCGATTATATTCTGGACAAGGCCTTGGAAATCAGTGAACATCCTAGCCGCCAACACCTTATGGAAGGGAAAGTGATGGCATCCCTTTTCTTCGAACCCAGCACCCGCACCCGGACCAGCTTTGAAAAGGCCATGCGTAATCTCAACGGACGGGTGGAAGGGTTTGCGGATCCCAGCATTACCAGTGTTGTGAAGAGAGAATCCCTTTGGGACACGATTCGAATCTATGATGGATACGGATACGATGTTTTCGTGATCAGGCACCCGCTCAAGGGCGCGGCACGTCTGGCTGCGGAAGCAGCCGGAGTGCCCGTCATCAATGCAGGCGACGGGCCCAACCAGCATCCCACTCAAACCCTGCTGGATCTTTATACCATCCGGGAGACCCAGGGAAGCATCGATAATATTTCCATTGCCATGGTGGGGGACCTGGAGAACGGGCGAACCGTCCACTCGCTCACAGAAGCCCTGCTCAAGTACAAAGGATGCCGCGTCTACTTAATATCATCTCGGGATCTGGCAATGCCCGGATACTTGATCGACAAGTGCTGCAGGCGCGCCGAAAGAGGGGGCTTCCATTTCGAGGAATTGACACACCTGGATCAAGTTATCAACCAAGTGGACATTATTTACATGACGCGGATACAGAAAGAGCGTTTCGAAGGCAGGGAGCAACTTTACGAAAAGGTGAAAAGCATATATCGACTGGATTTACATGCGCTGCAAAATATCAAAAGCAACCTGAAGGTTCTCCATCCGCTTCCCCGGGTGGACGAGATCTCCATGGAGGTCGATAAGAGTCCATATGCTTACTATTTCCAGCAGGCCAGCAACGGGCTTCGGGTGAGAGAGGCGCTGCTGGCGCTGGTGACAGGAGCCATCCAATGAAGGCTGAGGATTATACTATCCGGAAGATTGAAAAAGGGATCGTAATCGATCACATCATTCGAGGGAAGGCTCTGCTGATTGCGCGTCTCCTTGGTCTTGAGCACCTGGCCGAAGAATGCGAGGATCGCATTGCCCTGGCGTTGAATTGCGACTCTCCCACCATGGGGAAAAAAGACATTATTAAGGTGGAAAACTGGACCCTGGTGCAACGTCAGCTCAACTATGTGGCTCTTATCTCCCCGATGGCTACTGTCAGCACCATCAACGGTTACAAGGTCATAGAGAAGCGTAAAGTAGAGATTCCAGACCAAATAGGTGATCTGGTAGTTTGCCCTGACCGTTTTTGCATTACCAACCACGAAGAGGTGTCATGCAAATTCGACATCATTCGCAAGGAACCCATAACCCTTCGCTGCCATTACTGCGAGACTGAATTTTACGGCAAGCTCATCCAGTTCAAATGAAAGTACCATTCCACAAAGAAGTTTTTTGACAGGATAACAGGGTGAACCGAATTTTTTCAACACCCAACGCACAGGCATTGAGCAGATATTTACATGCCTTAGAGAAGGGGTAAGGCCGGAGTGATGCCGAGTGAAAAAAGGGGGGGGTGATATCCAAGACTTACTGTAAAGTTAGGTAAGAAAGTCGGAGGTTAAAGGGATCGTGTTTCCGCTTTTAATCTAGAGGAGGCAACTAATGATGAAAAAAGAATATATAAAACCGCTTGTGTGGGGTGTGGTGGCTGGCGCTATTGTGTTGCTTATTGTCATTTTCTCGACAGGATGGGTAGTGACAAGTGGCTCTGCCAAAGCTAAAGCTGAGGAAATGGTCGAAAAGGCTGTTTTAGACCACCTGGCACCGATTTGTGTCGAACAGTTTCTGCAGGATCCAAACAAGGAAGAGCGACTCAAGGAGTTGAAAGAACTAGACTCCTGGAAGAGAGACGATTATGTGAAAGAAAGAGGTTGGGCGACAATGCCGGGAAGTAAATCGCCTGTTCCTGAAATTGCAGAAGAATGTGCTAAAAGGGTTATGGAGCTCAAGCAGTAAATACCCCTTCGTCCCCCACTTCTGCTTACCATTATGAACTGGTCCGCCTTCTTTTTGATATAAAGGGGGATCAGAAATTTCGAAATTCGAATTTTTAGATTTATTCTGTTATCCCGTCAAAGATCTCTTTAAAGGAGGGTTGGATGGATGTGAGACGAATACGAACAAAGCCTGTGGCAGTATTGGGAGGAGGGGCCTGTGCGCAAACTTTTGCCGCAGACTTTACTCTTGCCGGATATAAAGTTCGCCTATACGAGTTACCGGAGTTTGCTACGGAAAGTTTGGGAGAGGTTTTGAAAACCCACGAAATAGAGCTTGAAGGCATTCAGCTCAATTTCAGATGGTTCAGGAGAGTGGGGATTGCAAAGGTTGATATAGTTACTATGGAAATAACGGAGGCATTGAAGGGAACAGGTTTAATAATAGTAGCTGTTCCATCAAAAGGACATGAACCCTTCTTTGAAAAAATGATCCCCTGCCTTGAGGAAGGACAGGTGATAAGCATATTCCCGGACAATTTTGGGTCATTAATGCTTCTAAATATGATGCGTGAGAAGGGCTGTAATGTAAATGTCACAATAGGTGGATGGAGTTCAATGCCGTATGGAGTCAGGAAAACAGGGCCAGGTCATGTTGATTGCATTCTCAGGACACATAGGCTCATGGGTGATGCTCTACCAAGTAAGGATGGAGATAAGTTTTTTGAGGTATTAAAGGACATGCCTCCATTTGAAGGAACTTCAGTGCTCGAAAGAGGGGATACGGTTATCGGGGTAGGGCTATCTAATCCAAACCCTGTTGTTCACACTCCCGGTTCAATACTCAGCGTTGGGCCGATGGAGGTCTCGCAAATGGAAGATATGACCCTGGGTATACCTAAAGGCAAATTCTCCATGTACAGACATGCAATGAGTCCTTCGGTTTCCAGAGTCCAATTCGCCTTTTATCAGGAGATGCGCAAGATTGCAAACGCGATGGAAATAAGAATTGGAGATTATGCTGAAAATCAGTTCTTTTCCAAGGGCAGCGTCATGGGGGTGGAATATTTGAGTCCATTTTCAGATGTAATTCTCCCACCGATAATTGGGCCTGATTCTACGGAACATCGATATTTCACCGAGGATATACCGGTGGGAACTGTAGTATATTATCATCTTGCCAAAAAATTCGGTATTGAGGTTCCCATAATAGAATCGATAATACGGTTAGGATCGGTAATCTGCGAACGAGATTTTCTCAAAGAGGGAAGATCACTAAGAGAGATGGGTATTGAGGATTTGGCAAAAGAGCAATTAATTACATATATAAGAGAAGGTACAAGGAGGTAATATAGGCCATTTAAAAAAGGGAGGGTGATAACCAAGATCTAAAGAAAATCAAGAGACCATGTGAGGATACTCAAAAAATCCAGAAAAGGAGGGAAGAGATGAAAAAGGGATTGTTAGTTGCAGCAGTGCTGGTGCTTGTGGCTGGTCTTCTGGCTTTTTCGGCAACAACCACCACCGCACAGGCCAAGAAGTGGCGAATGCCTCAAGTTCATCCTGTTGACAGTGACTATGATAAACGTGCCAAATCTTTCGCCAAAGAGGTGAAAGAAAAAACCGATGGTCGCATTGACATCACCGTGTACTCTGGGGGTGTGCTCTGTGACTGGGTTGAATGTTATGAGAGGGTAATGAGGGGTGACTACGAAATAACCCTTACACCCATAGCCCCTACTTACGACCCGAGATTAAATATTGCTTACTATATGCCCTACCTGTTCACAACTACAGAGGAGGCCAAGGAAGGTTATAAGAAGGGCGGCTGGATCTATAATATGGTTAATGATTTATTGTTGCAGCAAGGCATAAAGGGTCTGGCGATCTTTCCTGTGGGCTGGGCTGGTGTTACCACAAAGGAAGAGCCAAAAGGCTGGGGGGAGATGAAGCCCAACAAAATGAAAATCAGGGTGATGCCGTTGAAGGCCTGCGAGTTGACCTGGGAGAGGCTGGGTTACATTGCCTCTACAATTCCTTATGCCGAGGCTTTTAGTGCCATTGAGAGGGGCGTTGCCGACGGAGAAAGTGGTGGGCCTCCCTTCCAGGGATATCAATTCCGCGACATCCAGGGAGTATGGATCCAGTATAACGATTACCTGGAGCCCTGGTGGTTCTATATGAACCTGAAGTTGTGGAACACCCTGAGCAAGGATGACCAGAATGTTTTGCTGGAGGCGGCGGAGAGGCAGGTTAAAGGCCGCTGGGATGTTTTTCTGAAGGAAGATGAGGAATACCGCAAGAAATTGAAAGACTTTGGCCTGAAGGTGATTATACCGACCGATCAGGAGCTTAAAGCTTTTGCCGATGCCATCCGCAAAGATGTATGGCCCGCTCTGGACAATTACATGGGCAAAACTCTGGTGGATATTTGCAGAGAACACGTGGGCATCAAGGTAAAATAAGGCTTTAGACAGGCCTTAAGTTGACGGCTATGCCAGAGGGAGCTCTACGCTCCCTTTGGCTAACAAAGATTAAACCTGGTGAAGAGATGAAAAGAATAGGGCTGAAGATCTGGAACGGGTTACTATATTTTCAAAAGTGGTTCATGTATGCTGCCGGATGTTTTGTTATTGTGCTGGTTTTCGTTGAAGTATTGCTGCGTTATGTATTCGCTTCTCCCCTGTTCGGCATAGAGGAATTGATCTGTCTGGTTGCCATGTGGTTATATTTTCTCGGAGCGACTTACGGGGCTTATGAACGCAGCCATATCAAAGCGGAACTGGTTCATCTGTGGTGCAAAACTCCGAGGTCCCAAGCTTTAGTCAGGTCCTTGAGCAGCTTCATTACCTTGGTTTTGTCTATAATCATGATCAAGTGGAGTTATCCTTATTTCATCTGGGGTATCACGGGGGGGGAGACTTCCCAGGCGCTATTGCTGCCCATGGTTCTTTCTCAGAGTGCCATTTTCTTTGGTGCCATATTGATGTCATTTTATTTTTTTGTGGAGTTGGTGGATTATATACTTCAGAGCTTGGGAAAGGTCGCCGTCTTTGAGCAATTATCCAGAGAGGAGCTCTAGGATATGGAGATAATTCTGGATCTGGTAATCTTGATAGGGCTGCTTGTATTGGGGGTGCCGGTGCCTTTTTGTTTTATGGCTGCTGTTTTATTTATGTTCCTCCTGGGTGACTATGACCCTATGTTTATGATGGCCACAGGCTTTCACAAAATAAATTCAATGGCTGTGCTGTGTATCCTGTTTTTCATCCTGATGGGAGGAGTCATGGGTTCCGGAGGCATTGCTTCACGGCTGGTGGCCATCTCTGATGCTGTTTTGGGTAGAATGAAGAGCGGCCTGGGGACGGTCACAATAGTAAGTTGCGCCATATTTGGAGCTATAGCCGGAACTTGCACCGCAGCAGTGGCCGCGATTGGCAGCATTATGATACCCCGCATGGTTGAGCGGGGCTATCCCAGGGGGCAGGCTACAGCCCTGGTTGCCTGCCCATCAGTGCTGGGACAGCTTATTCCTCCCAGTGTGCCCATGATTCTCTATGCCTGGGTAACCTGGCAATCAGTGGCAGCTTGCTTCCTGGCCACCGTTGTGCCCGGCATTATTATGGTAATACTTTACAGTGGCGCAAACTGGCTTATGTGTCGCAAAATGCCTATAAAAGTCCTTCCTCCTGTCGGCCCGCGGCAGCAAGTTAAAGATTTCGGTCGTGCTGTTTATGGAGGTTTCTTTGCCTTGCTGATGCCCGTCATCGTCCTGGGAGGTATTTATGGGGGCGTGTTCACCCCCACCGAGGCAGCGGGAATAGCAGTCCTGTATTGCGCTCCCGTGGGTTTCTTTATCTACCGTACAATGAATTTAAGGCAATTCGGGGAGGCCATGATAAAAACCATTACCACCACAGGTGTGGTCATACTCATGGTCTTTTTCGTAATGATTCTGGCCCGCATCTACGTCATGGAGAATGTGCCACAACGTTTAATTTCAACTCTAATAGGTTTCACGGAAAATAAATATCTTATATTACTTATGGTCAACGTATTCCTGATCATCCTTGGTATGCTTATGGACGATTTCAGCGGCACCCTTCTGGCAGCTCCTCTCCTGTTTCCACTGATGAAGGAAATAGGAATTCATCCCGTCCATTTTGCCGCTATTTTGGGCACCAACCTGGGACTTGGCAATAAGACGCCGCCCACCGCTCCAGTGCTCTACCTTGCAGGAAGCATCGGTAATTGTAAGTTCGATGAACTTATAAAGCCTGCGGTAATCTTCATGGCAACCTGTTCCCTGCCTGTAGTTCTGCTGACCACTTATTTTCCTGTCCTTTCCCTGGCGCTGCCCCATCTTATCATGCCAAAGCTGGTTCCCGCCGCTCCCTTAACTATAGGGGGATGATTACATCCAGACGGTCTCCTGAAGGGAGTGTAAAGATATTTTTAAAAAATCGAGATGGGTGCCGAAGGCAAAGGAGAAATAGGACGAGAGCTTGCAATGGTTCTCCTGTGCTTCGTCCACACCTGGCCTCCACTGGGTTACGGCAAGGTGTGCTACCTAAAAAATTTTTTTGCTGGTTATACTAAGTTGCGCTCATTTCGGTAACATAAATAGCAACCCTGGATATTTCTAGGATACTGAGTTCTCCTTTTTAGCAGTCATAGGGGTAAGGTTTAACCCCGCTCAAAAGAGTGAGTAATGCCACCGAGAACGTAGGTGGCAATGCTTTGCTCATTAGTTGCTGAAATCCTCACAGAGCATTGCTTCCTGTAATCGAGGACCGAACAATTTTGCGAAGCATGCTCGATTTCGTTCAGTAATCGATAGAGCTTTTTCTCAATTGTACCATATCGATCTGATTCAAGGTTTTGATATGGTTTTTATATCTCCCTGTTCTGGAAAGTCCAGATGTTGGCAAGCACACGCGCCGCTGCCTAAAGCATCCAAAACCGCCTTGATGTCTCCTTCGGCTTCGAGCATCAATTCATACGGGGCTTAAAGAAGATGAAGCTGCCCTGCGCCCTTGCGCTGTGCGTGATGCTGGCCATGGCCCTGGGGAGGGTCAGGGAAGGACAGCAGCACAAACTCCGAAGCTTTGTCAAGGCGGTAGCCTTAAGGGCCGCTGAACTTAAAAAAGAAGAGCAAAAGAGCAGGAGCCAAGGGATTTTCTGTCTTTAGAGGATATTTTAAATCTCTAACTTAAAATCACAAATTCAAAAGGGGTTTAAAGCGCTCTTTGTCCCGGGTGAAACCTTCTGAATGCCCAGAAGCAACGCGCTCTCTCCATTATAAAATAGAAAAATTGCTTAATATAACATCGCAAATGGCTCTTTCTAATTTCATCTTGACAATATTGTTCAGGTTTGCTATTTTTTTGACCTCAGGAAGCCTGGCGTATAGTATCATTCAAGCATTGAGAACAGTTAAGCCCTGTTCGGAAGGAGGGATATTATGAAAAAATCAAGAGTCGTGTTCTCAGGATTATGTGTAATGGCGATTGTATTATTTTCCGGGGCTGCATGGGCTGCAGGTTTGATGACCGTTCACGGTCATAGTGGACATATCCAGTATCAGGACAGAACAAGTAGCGGGGTGTATACAGGGTCGGGTTTGAATTTCGAGCAAAATTCCGGCACCACTAATTGGATACACTATTCTCTGCCTGTACCTTATGGCGTTATTAACACCAGATATCTGGCATTTCGCTTCGAAACGGGCAGCGCAGACGCTTACATATGTTGCATCGATGTTTGGAATGGAGACCAACTGATTTATCATGAGGGAGAGTTGAGTTTATCAGGTGAAGCCCGGTGGTATCTTGTGGACATGGGGGCAGATAAAGTCATAGATCAAGCATTGGGAATTTCAATTGAAGTAGTGGCTGGCGATCAAATGATGAGTCATCAGTTTAAATTTTATGCTGTTGCCGCAGAATGGCATTAATTTTTGCTGGATTTGCTTGCGTGCAGTCTTTGTTTGACAATTGCGGGCAATTATTCACAACAGCAAAAATAACTTATATGAAAAAGGGGATTGTTAGAGTACTGACGTGCCCCCTTTTTTCATAAAGGGGGGAAGGAGGATTTTCGTGCGCCACTGGTGCGCCCGTGAATGACAATTACATAAAAATGTTAGGCTTGCAGCCCCCAAGGTTACAGAAGAGATGGTGATTGCCATTGATCCGGGCGATATTCGTAAAAAGTATGCACGCAGCATGGAGTTTTTGGGGCGCGTAAGGGATGGGAGCGAAAAGGAGATCGGCAATGGATATCCTCTTCGCAAGGCCGTTGCCACGGACATCGAATCGAAGAATGTGATACTCCCTTATTGCGAGGCCTACTCGTTTTTATCCCAGGACGTGAAAAGTGAGAGTACGTAGCTTCTGAAGATGATGGATATTCTTTTACCACCGCTCATAAAATAGTCCAAAACCAACGGCTTGAAAGGGAGCCAGGTTTGTTCAGGGCTCATCATAGCGTAACAGTCCTTTTTGTGAGGGCGCAGGTGTGGATGAAGGTGGAGGTTGAAAGCATCTCTTTTATCGGTTTTTTCTACTGAGTGAGATTATTTATGTTTTCTTCGATAGCTTCTTCCTCCCAGGATGAAGACCTCCGAGTTGTGCACAAGCCGGTAGCCTAGGCCGTGGCCATAGTGGTGGAGTCGAATACCTTTCCCCAGTCAGGGAAGGGTTGCTGGTGGGCCGAGTGATGGATTTTTATGGATAACGGGCGTTACGTATAGCTGCTATCTATCCGGTATTTTCCACACCCAGAAAAATTTCTATAGGACATTAATACATTCAATTGAGCGAGGTGCATAAATTGGCTTCTTATTGAGCATTGTGCATAGTTCACTCAGTAATCTTCAATCTTTGAATCTTGGTACATCTGAAGAGTAGTAGGTGAAACAATTGGCCGACACTTATTTTTCCATACACCTGGTTTAAAACCTTCGCCTTTAGGCGAAAAGCTTTAGC
>CAZTAS010000042.1:6269-33099 GCA_964611635.1 uncultured Thermodesulfobacteriota bacterium | reverse complement strand
TTTTTGGAAGGAGATTGTGACAGATCAGGGGGTCAATTCTATTTTACGATCTACAGACTCCAGAAGGCTCGGGTTGTCTCCTGACGGTTCGGAGCAGGGGAAATGTTGTTGCGCTCTTCATAAACGGCGGTTCTTTGGGAATTAGGGATCTTATCCAGTACGTTTCTAGCCATATGCGCCCAGCAGTGCTCACGAGGAATGCGCGCATAGACAATCTCCAGAGCATTGATCAACCCGAAGCATCCATCGGTGGCGATTAGCATTTGAACCATCTCTTTCTTTATTTTTACTGGAATCTGTTTGATTCAAGATGAAGCAGAGGCTAGATTTTGGTTTTTTTCTGTTGAATAGCGTTTCAAATATTCCATACATCGAGATTCGAAAAGGATGCTCAAGTTTTTAAAATCAGAGAAGACGTTGTTGCAGAGATTAAAGGCCTGATCCGCGGCTTCGCTTCCACCAACATGGACAAGAACAGGGCTACCCAGTGGTAGACAGCCAGCTGAAAGGTTTTGTTGACAGCGCGGATTCCGGTTACTGCCGAACAATGGAGAATTACCCTCAGAGCAAGCGTTAATCAAAGCATCCCCATACCTCTTGACAAACTGATATCAGTGATTAAATTCTCTATAAAAGAAATCAACAATATAAGGAGAAAAGAATATGGAACTGACACTTTGGAGACCATTTAGAGATAGATGGATATCTTCCTGGCTTGAGGATTTACCGTGGAGCATGAGCGACTGGGATACTTTCTTCTCCGGTCCGGCAAGGAGTGAACACGATCATATCACTCCGCCTGCGGACATTATCGACATGGAAGATCGTCTTGTAATCAAACTGGATATGCCTTCCGTGGATCGAGACAGCATAAAGCTTCAGGCCCATGATGGGATTCTGTCAGTCTCTGCCGAAAAGAAGGATAAGGAAACTGAAAAGGACAGTTGCTACTGCCGCCATGAGCGGCGGCTAGGACACTTCAGCCGCAGTTTCCGAATCACTACCATGGATAGCGATAAGATAGATGCCTCTTACAAGGATGGAGTGTTAACTATATCCATCCCCAAGAGCAAGCAAACAGCGGTGCGCCGGATCCCTATTAAGACGCACTGAAAAACCGAAGTGTTTTTTAAATTTATCCGCTTATCCCCATGTCCGATGGCCTGGCTCTGTCAGGCCATCATTCTTTTACAGGTACAGGCCTGATCATTTGCATTGACCTCCAGGGCCTTTTCCATTATCCTTTCATTAAACAAATCATCTTATAACGCTTGTGGCCAACTTTGGATCTAATTTGAGAAAACTGTTTCTTTCTAACGAATAGATTTAAAGGCATCCATCATGTACAACGACATTACCGACGTAGAAGGCATCAGGGTTGGTCATGCCCAGGACTTTTCAGCGGCAACAGGATGTACTGTAATTTTATGCGAAAAGGGAGTGGTGGCGGGTGCACATATCGGAGGCACCGCCGCAGGTATCCGCCAGGTGGAAGCCTTAATGCCTTTACATCTTGTGGAACAAGCCCATGCCATTTTCCTATCCGGGGGCAGCGCATTCGGCCTCGACGCCGCATCCGGGGTAATGCGCTACCTGGAGGAGCAAGAAAGTGGGCTTGAGGTCCTTAATGCCCGCGTGCCCATTGTACCCACTGCGGTAATTTTTGACCTGTCCCTGAAGGACAGCAAACACCGTCCGGATCCTGAAATGGGCTACAATGCATGCATGAAGGCAAAGGTCGGCCCTATTGATCAGGGAAGCGTTGGTGTTGGAACCGGCGCCACGGCGGGAAAGCTCTTCGGCATTCAACAGGCCATGAAAGGGGGCGTGGGAACCGCGAGCTGTAAAGAAGGTAAGCTGATTGTGGGCGCCCTGGTGGTGACCAATCCTTATGGAGATGTTCTGGATCCGGAAAGCGGCCAGGTATTAGCAGGGCTTCGAGTGGCTCCTGATAGCCTGGTGCTGGCCGGAAGTGCCCGAGCAATGGTGGAGTGCCTTTCCGGTGCGGAAAGGACCAACCACCCACTGGCCAATACTACCCTGGCGGTAGTAGCCACTAACGCTGCTCTGGACAAGAGGCAGACCATAAAATTAGCACAGATGGCTCAAAATGGCCTGGCCCGTGTGATATTGCCATTCCATACTATCTATGACGGTGATGCAACTTTCGCTCTGGCTACAGGCATTGTGAGTGCCCCCATCAACGCCATTGGTGTCCTGGCCGAAACCGCCGTAATCCAGGCGGCACGCAATTCAGTCATTCATGCAGACGGTATGGGCCTTCTTCCAGCCTACCGGGATTTGAAGTCAGGCACCTGGACCCCGGGTACCTGCCAGGATAAGGACATATAACCTTGAAATACTTGAACTCCAAATTATCTTATGTACCCGAGTGGCGGATCATTAGCGCCCTGGTCTTCCTGGCCATGCTGATCCTTAGCAATGGTTGCGCCGGCATATATTTCCGCGAGAGCCCCATCCCTTCTGGGGGTCCACCACCCCCCATACAAACGCTGGACAACCTGGAAACAAATGAAGGATGGCACCTTATTTTTTTTAAAGGGAATGAAAAGATCGGGTTTTATCATTACAATATCTCGCCCATGGATGACGGGAATTACAAAGTACTGTTCCAGTCCCTCCAGCGCTTCAGGATATTAGGGATCAAGAAAGAGATTCAGATTTTCGAGGAAGACGTGGTTACCCCGGATTTCCAATTCGTCACTACTATTGCACGCCAGGTGCTGGACGGCAAGGAGCAAATCATAAGGGGAACACTTGTGGGTAACAAGCTCCAGGTGGAAGTGTCCACAGAACACCAAACGGCGTTGAAAGAAATTGCCATACAAGCCCCCCTTTACCCCGAGGCAGCCATGGATTTTATGCCCGTTATCAAAGGTCTGATACCTGGTCGGGAATACCGGTATCACGCCTTTAGCCCGATGACTCAATCGGTGGGAGAAGTTATCCAGCAAGTGGTAAGATACGAGAAAAGCGATTTGCTGAGTGGCAACGCTTATCGGGTGATAACTTCTTTCCAGAATATTGAAGCCAATTCCTGGTTCAATGACAGGGGGGAGAAGGTTCTGGAGATTCTTCTTGGCGGAATATTCATATCAGAGCGCCAAAGCAAAGCTCAAGCTCAGCAATTTATCCTCCAGGAGACATTGGCCAAGAGCGATCTCATGCTCGACTTCAGCCTTGTAAAGACCGATCATCCCATTCCATTTCCTGGTTCTATACGCTCCCTCACGGTAGAGATACAGGGATTGACCGATGAGCGACTCATCATTAAAGACTCCGAACAGATGGCCGTAGCCGAGGAGGGCCATGTACTTTATACAATCGACCGCCTGAATGCAGAAGAGGAGAACTCTCTGAGTATGCCCATGGTCTGGACCCCGGAAATGGAACCTTTCCTTTTATCCTCATTTCATATTCAAAGCGATCATCCAGATATCTTACGTCAGGCCAATGAGATTGCAGGAGACGCAACAGATAGTCTTACCGCCGTGCGGCGGCTAGCCATGTGGGTCGGCCGGGAAGTTGAGGATGATCTGGTGGAGTCGTTCAGTGCAGTGGATGTATTGAAAACTCTCAAGGGTGAATGCCAGGCCCATACATTTCTGTACACCGCCCTTGCCAGAGCGCTGAACATCCCCACCAGAGTGGTCAGCGGGTTGGTATATATGGAGGATATGGGGTTCCTTTTCCATGCCTGGGCCGAAAGCTATATTGGCAGATGGATCTCAGTGGATCCCACTCTGAAACAAGTACCGTCCGATGCAACGCATATTAAAATGGTCATGGGGGAAAACCCCGAGGATCTTCACCTCATAGTGGCTGTAATAGGTCAGATGCGGGCTAGTATTAAGGAGTTTAGCCACTGGAAAAATAGAGAAAATATTTCGGTTTCTGAACAGCCTTGACATTTATTATTAATAAACATATTATCAAAATTTTTCAAAAAGAGACATTCACCCGGAAGGAGAAAAACACCCATGGCAATGACAATCACCGAGAAAATCCTGGCGGAACATGCTGGAGAGGAACAAATAGTCCCAGGGCAAATCATTAAGGCCCGGGTTGACCTGCTACTGGCAAATGACATTACAGGACCTATGGCCTTCGAAGCATTAGAGCAAGAGGGAATAGACCGGGTTTTTGATCCCGAGAGGGTAGTCATCGTCCAAGATCATTATGTGCCCGGCAAGGACATTCCATCAGCACAGCAGAGTTTGCTTTTGCGCAAATACTCCAGAAAATACGGAATCGTCCATTACTTTGATGTGGGCCGAGCCGGTATCGAGCACGCATTGCTCCCAGAGCAGGGATTGGTTGTGCCCGGGGATCTGGTTCTGGGCGCAGACAGCCATACGGTCACTTACGGAGGCATCGGGGCTTTCTCCACCGGAGTGGGAAGCACAGACCTTGCCGCTGCCATGATCACCGGGGAGAGCTGGCTACGGGTCCCTGAAACAACCCGGTTCATATACCATGGCAAACGACGCAAATGGGTAGGTGGAAAAGACTTGATCCTGTATACTATCGGCCTCATAGGGGTGGATGGTGCCCTTTATCGGGCCATGGAATTCTCCGGCCCCGCCGCATCCGAACTCCAGCAATCGGACCGGTTCACCATGTGCAACATGGCCATTGAGGCGGGTGGAAAGAACGGAATCTTCGTGCCTGACGATGTCACGCATCGGTATATGGAAAAACGCTCCATTCGTACCTCTCGCTATTACACCAGCGACTCCGATGCACGATACAAGCGTGTGTTAGAAATCGATGTCGGGCAAGTGGAGCCACAGGTGGCCTTTCCGCACCTTCCTTCCAATACCCGGCCGGCAAGCGAAGCCGGCGATGTCCGCATAGACCAGGTTGTGGTGGGATCATGCACCAACGGCTGGCTGGAGGATCTGCGTATTGCGGCCGAAGTCCTTAAAGGCCATCGGGTGCATCCTAATGTGAGAATGATCATTATCCCGGCAACTCCCCAAATTTACAGGGACGCCATGCATGAAGGGCTTTTTGAGATATTCCTGGATGCAGGAGCTGTAATAAGCCCCCCTACATGCGGTCCCTGCCTAGGAGGCTACATGGGAGTTCTGGCCGAGGGCGAACGCGCTGTTTCAACAACCAATCGTAACTTCGTAGGACGTATGGGGCATATCAAAAGTGAAGTATACCTTGCAGGGCCCGCTGTAGCTGCTGCCAGTGCAATCCGCGGCCATATTGCCTCACCGGATTGAATTTAATTCCATATATGAGAAAAGGATTCATGCAAGAAGCGAGTGAAAAAGAATTTAATCAAGAAAATACGGGGGTAGTTTCATGAAATTGAAAGGAAAAGCCTGGAAGTTCGGTGATGATTTAAATACGGACATTATAATACCGGCGCCATATCTTGTCACTTCGGATCCGAAAGAGCTTGGTAGCCACTGCATGGAAGGGTACGATCCGGAATTCTCGAAAAAGATTGCTCAAGGCGACATAATTGTTGGTGGTAAGAATTTTGGATGCGGATCTTCGCGAGAACATGCGCCTGTTGCAATAAAAGGTGCTGGAATTGCTTGCGTTATTGCTCGAAGCTTTGCGCGCATTTTTTACCGAAACTCTTTCAACAAAGGCTTGCCGCTTTTTGAGTGCGCCTCAGCAGTGGAAGACATCCGATCCGGCCACAGTCTCGAGATAAGCCTTGAGAATGGAGAAATCCGCAATCTGGATACCGGCCATGTATATCACGCTAACCCCATTCCACCATTCATGCAGGAAATTTTGACCGACGGAGGCCTTATGAATCATGTACTGAAAAAAAGACAATAATAATACACCGTAACAATAGAATAGCTTTTCACAATTAAGTTTTCAGAACGCAGTAAAAGAATTTTCGGCACGTCCGAGAAAACGAGGACACATGTTTAATTTAGGGACTCTCGCACTTTGAGTATGAAAAGAAATCCTAGCTCATAATTTGCTGGCATAATAAAAAAAATGGAGGTCAGCAATGAGCACACTGATTCGGCGGATAAGCGCCGCTTTTTCCGGTGGATGCCTGGGTGGACTTATTAACAGTTTGTGTGTCTGGATTTTCGGTCTTCTGGGCATAACTACATTCCTGGGTGTAAAAATTGCTCCGGCTATCATCCCTGCCTGGCTCTATCCCAGAATTGTCTGGGGGGGAATATGGGGAATTCTTTTTCTGCTCCCCTGGGGACGAGGATCTGTTATCCTTCGCGGTTTGATTTTCAGCCTTGGCCCCACCGCAGTCCAACTCCTGGTGGTATTCCCGCTGAAAGCACAAAAAGGTTTACTGGGATTATCCCTGGGCGCATTAACTCCACTATTCGCCGTAATTTTTAACGCGATATGGGGAATCATGGCAGCATGGTGGATCGTCAATGTTATAGAAGAATAATCAGGTGGGAGCCATATGAGCTCGGGCGACACAACTTGTAATGTATGCTTGAACTTTCACGAATTTCCTAAAAAACACAATCATACAATCTGTGCAATACTATTCTGGACAGAATATCACTGACCTGGAAGCGAAGTTAAAAATCGGTTAGGAAGGATTTTATGTTTGGAATTTATACGGTTGGCCTTGCAGGTCATCCAATCTACATGAATTCGCACCACAGAGGTGTTATTTATTCCATTTGCCTCCAGGGTCTTGGAATAATTCGAAGGAACGAACTTCCGAATTATTTGTTCTAAGATTCGTCGTTTTTCCTCATTGTCCTCTACCAGCTCAGCCGTCCCGAAACACATGACACTTTCGTAAATCTGGCTAATGCCGCAGCCCCTGTCCCATAAAACCTGGGGACCCAATTCGTCCACCAGGAAGCAAACACTGGGATTACCCCGTAAGACGTCCATTTTTCGGCCTTTAAGCCCGCTGTGGAGATATATGCAACCGTCGGCATACAGGTAATTCACGGGCACCACATATGGACCTTCATCCGTGGCAAGTCCCAGTCGTCCCACAGGCATTCTGTTCAGTAAGGCTTCCATATCAATTTGGTCCTTTATCATTCTATCTCTACGACGTGGATATTGCTTCATCTCTCTATCTCCTGAAAGTCATTCTCTGGCAGCTACAAATAAAAACTGTCTTTCTGCATTGAGTTAATAAGTGTTTTAAGTTCCTTCAAACTCTGTTTCAAAGGGAAGTTAGGCTTAAAATCATTGCAGGTGGCCAAAAAGTCTTCCATCTGAATAGACACCTGGGATACTGTCACCACCCCGCGCCTCAGTAAATCCGCCATGGCTCCAACCGCTGCTTTTCGAATCTTCCAGGAGGAGTTGTAGCGAAACTCCTTTATCACCTCCATTAAACGGGCATCCCGGCTGATTTTCCCCAACGCAAGGAGCGACTCCCAAATAACCTCCACATTGGAATCCGTCAGGCAGCGCTGGAGCTGATTTTCCAGGCTTCCAGGGTCATTAATTTTTTGGGCCAATGAGGCTATTGCCCGGGCTGCAGCAGAACGGGTTTCAAAATATGGATCCTCCAGACCAAGATAGAGAATCCGTTGAACTGTCTCGTCCCAAACCCCGAACCACTGGGTGGCCTCCATAATGTCCCGGCGCACAAAGCCAACAGGAATAAAATCCGCCCCCAAGAGACGTTGCCATAAGGGAGCAGGCCTCCTTTTTTCCATAAGTTCCAGTAAAAAGGAAAGCTTCTCAAAATATCCGATCAATCCCGCCACGCGAGCCCCCCTGCATAATAAGAGAAAATTCTCCGAACTCAATGCGAGATCAACCTTGTATTGAATATAACGACGCTCTGTATCCGTAAGGCTAGCTGCCGGAGACTTTCCTCGTGCTTTCAATAATTTGGCAATGCGATCCAGCGGCAACCCTGCCCACTCAACCTCATTGTTTTTCTTGGTGATATGAGGAGGAAAAAGCACGCCTTTTCCTTCTAAAAGAGCCTGTACTTGACGCACAAAACGAACCCTGGCATCTTGAAAAGCCATATTCTGAGCATTGCACCCCATCTCGCAGAGTTTATCCGGGTTGCTCAGGAGACGCTGGATAGTTACTGCCAACTCGCGACCTTTAACCTCAAATACACGTTGACTATTATCTATAGTAGGGTATTCGAAAAGTACCACGGCAGCACCTTTTCGTTGTAAAACCATTGCATTATGTACTTGATGGTCTGCCGCTAATTCGGCTTTAGGAACAACAATCGATGGAAGGCCGCAGAGCATAATTTCACTGAGTGTTCCTGCTCCTGCGCGACAGATTACCAGGTCAGAGGCTGCATAATATTTGGCAATATTTTCTATATATCCGACCTGCCGATACCAGGGAAAATCAGATTCCCGGAGACCAAATTCCGCCATACGCTGATTCGTATCGGTCTGCGGATCATAGTCCCATCCTTTCCTTCCCTGTCCGGTGGCATGGATTAATGTCAAGCGTTCCAACCCTGAAAGGTGTGCCAAAACCTCGACCACAGCACGATTGATAGCGCGAGAACCCTGACTGCCCCCGAACGCAAGGATCACATTATTGCAAAGATCTATATTCAGCTCTTTTCGACTTTCTTCCTTATTACGTCCTTGAATCTCCTTGCGGGCGGGATAACCCACCAAGGAAACTTTTTCGAAGGGAAAATGAACCGCGCTCTCCGCAAAGCTAATACCAACGCAATTCGCCAAGGCTCCAGCAAGTCGGTTCATTTTGCCTGGGATCACATTTTGTTCATGAACGAAACAGAGTGTTCTCAGAAGCCCAATTTTTTTTAATAAAAACCACGCAATTACAGTAGGTGCTGCAACGTATCCACCCATGGCAATCAGCAGGTCAGGCCGGAACGATAGAAGAATACGAATGGCCTGAGAGACACCCACGGCATTGACCATTGACATTTTCAGAAATGGCCAGAGTTTTTTTCCTGAAGGAAAGGGCTCAGCACGAATAAAACGAATCGGGTATCCACGTCGAGGGATCACCTGAGCCTCGATATTCCTGCGAGTTCCCACGAATAGGAACTTGCTGTCCGGGAACGCCTCTTTAAGGGCATCAGCAATGGCTATGGCAGGGTAAATATGCCCACCCGTCCCGCCTCCACACAGGAGAAATCTTAGGGAATTTCTTGGGAATTTCATATCAATAATCTACAGTGATCATCTATATTTTTGTTTAAACATCCCAGGATTAAAAAGATGTCATTGTATATCCGCATAGTTAATACATTGATATCGGGAAATCAAGAATAAAAATCGTCAAAATTCACCTTCCAGGGCAAGGTGAGGATGTTAGTGAAGCAGAAATGGAGTTAATTAAATGACAAAACCAATATCAATAAGAATTCCAATTAAATGAATTTACTCAAGAATCTGAATAAATCGCTCCCCGAATGGCTGCTGGTATTCCCAACGAATAAGACGCTGTTGGCTATTAAAATAGCCAGTAAGCTGAAAAGGTAACCGGTTATTTGCAAATAAATGCGACCGAAACCGAAGATCTGTAAGCGTAATGGCTGTCTCGTTGGACGGGGTTTCGGTTCTAACCACAGGATAAGCAGCAAACCACATGTAGGTCCGGAACATACTGGATTGCTGACTCGCAAATCTAACCAGTGAAGTTATAGCTCGGGGATATGGAGTAAATTTAAGAGTATTCCAGGGTCTAAATATACTGAGGTGCCCTACTTCATACGTAGATGAGTTGGTAATTATAACTTTCCAGAAAAAAGGGGTAAGAGGTTCCGGAAGTAAATTTATGCGCTGGAAAGGAACTCCTCTGCGTTTCAACTCATCTTCCAATCGGAAACTCAAGGATTGATTCACAATCATGTTAAATAGGGGATAAACAATTAAAACAACAACTCCGGTTATTGCCAGTCTCTTTGCATGATTTTTCATTAAAATGCTGAGGAAAAACAATGTAAGTGCTGATAGAACCAAAATGGGATCAATTATGAAAACGCTGTCCAGGGCAAACCGATGCCTTGAAAAGGGTGCCAAAATCTGGGTTCCATAGGAGGTAACAAAATCCAAAAATATATGCAGAAAGACCAAAAAACAGCTAAAGCTGAATCCTACTAAAAACCGGAACGATCTCCGTCTGATCCAAAAAATTAAGGTTAATAAGAGTGCAATAAACAATCCCCCAATTACAGAATGTGTGATCCCCCTGTGGTAAGCAAGGTTGGCCTCAGGACCAAAGATGGCCACCAAGAAATCCACGTCAGAGGCAATTGACGAAGCCACACAGAGCCACAATAAAAGTGAAGAGTCATTCTTCGGCTTTGCAATACGAGATACAAGGCCACCACTGACCAAATGAGTTAATGGATCCATGGCTCTTTTTCTCCTGCAAAAATAAAACAGCTATTAACAAATAAGTATATTCCATCTTATTCTTAAGGGCAACACATAAGAATTGAAAAAGCCTTGACATGTCTATATTTAAATGCTTTAATAATAGCATTATTATAATTATTTAATCCATTGAAGGACTTTACAATCATAGAGGCATAATATGAAACGGACTTATCAACCCAGTAATATTCGGAGGAAAAGAACGCACGGTTTTCTTCAAAGAATGCAAACAAAGAGCGGCAGAAAGGTTATTCAGAGAAGACGAGGCAAAGGAAGAAAAAGACTGACTGTATAGGTATAGCATATTATCAACGCAGAGAAGAGCAGCAGGGATTAAAGCTTTTGAAAGTTATTGATTAGTAATTAACATTTTCCCAACTTTTCAGATGCGCCATATGCTTCGAAAGCGAAGAGATTTTCAAAGGATACTGCATTGCGGCCAGAAACAGCACTGCAGACATTATATCGTGGTACAAAGGCCCAATCATCTGGGTATCCAAAGGCTTGGTATTACGGCTAGTAAGAAAATTGGATGTGCTGTAAAAAGGAACCGTGTGAAGCGAATTATCAGAGAAGTGTTTCACTTGTATTTTAAACAACTTCCAGATTCCACGGATTTTATTTTTATAGCCAAGAGAGGATCTCACGATTTAAAAATGCAAGAGGCTGCAAGGGAGATTTTAGGTTGTTTGACAGGTTATTCAAGAAAAAGAACCTTTTCTCTTGGGTTTTGATCATCCTGATCCAATTTTATCAAATTGTGATCTCACCCTGGAAACTTCCCTCCTGCCGTTTCTTTCCTTCGTGTTCAAATTACGCCATTGATGCTATTGAAAAACATGGGGTGATAAAAGGAATTATTTATGCCATTATCAGGGTGTTAAAATGCCACCCATTTCATCCTGGAGGTTACGATCCTGTGAGGTAAGCTCTTTGTGAATTTCATGCGCAAAGCACACGCCAAAATACCCATTATAAAAGACTTATTTCATAATAAAAAAGTTACAATAGGAGAGACAAATTAAATGGAACACCGAGCATTACTCGCAATAATTCTTTCACTTGCGGTTTTAATTATATATCAAAGCATTTTTGTTAAACCCCGATTAGAAAAAGCGAGGGATCAAAAAACATCCGAGCAAATGAGCGTGAAAGATTCTGAACCGGCTATCTCGAATGAATTATCATCTGGAGAAAACAAAAAAGAGCTGAAGAATAAGCTTTTCAAAGCTGCACAGGGAGAGAAAACTGCCCAGGCTTTGACCTATGTTCCTTCCACCAAACCAGAAGGACAGATAAAAGACGTGGTGGTAAGTACGGATATGTTCGATGCGACTTTCACGACTGAGGGTGGAAGGATTAAATCATGGCGACTTCACCGTTATTTAGATAACTCTCAGAAATTTCCCATGGAAATGATTAAAAATAGTGGTTCATTGGACTTTACACCTGTGGAATTTTTCGATTCCTATCGTCGGTTCATATACACGGTAGATAAGGAAGAGCTTAAATTATATGGAAGCCATGAAGGTACTCTTACTTTTACTGCTGATGTTTCGGGGAACTTGCGCATTGAAAAGAAATTTATTTTTCGCGGTGACCGATATGATGTTGGATTTCGCTTCAATATTATAAACACAGCAGCCACAGGAATCAGAACACGCTTTGGTCTGACCTGGGAAGAGTTTTATTCAAAGGAACGGTTGAATCAAGGATATGCATTCGTCGGACCTGCAATTTACATTGATGGAAACCGCAATGAAATCAAGCCAAAAGATATTAAACAGCAAAAGGAGTTTTCCGGTAATATAGGCTGGGTAGCCTTTGAAGACAAATATTTTATCAACGGAATGATCCCCACAGACGGAAATCCTCAATATACTCGAATTGATCGAATGGATGAAAATCGATTTTCAGCAACTATGGTTTATCCCGAAGTTGATTTATTACCCGGATTAGAACTCGCCTACGACGGTAATATATATCTTGGCCCAAAGCTAGCAGAAGAGCTTGCCCTGGTGCCAAATAATTTCAGCAAGGCACTGAATTACGGTTGGTTCGATATCATAGCGCGTCCGCTGGTAATTGTCCTTAAATGGTTGGAAAAATACACACACAACTGGGGAATTGCCATCATTCTCTTGACTATTTTAATAAAAATCATTTTTTACCCTCTTACGCGTAAAAGCTATAAATCAATGAAAGAAATGCAAAAAATTCAACCCAAGGTTAAAAAGCTCCAAGAAAAATACAAGAATGACAAAGAAAAGATAAATCGTGAAATGTGGCATTTATATAAAACGCATAAAGTGAGTCCTTTGGGTGGTTGCCTTCCCATGGTTCTTCAGATACCAGTGTTTTTTGCTCTTTACCGGGCGCTTTTATATTCCATCGAGTTAAGGCACTCGCCTTTTATACCCAATTTGCCTCTCTTGGATTACAGATGGATAACAGATCTTTCCGCTAAAGATCCTTTATATATAACGCCACTGATTATGGGCGCCTCTATGTTCCTTCAGCAAAAGATGACCCCCACCACCGGGGATCCTGCTCAGGCAAAGATTATGCTTCTCATGCCGGTTGTTTTTACGGTTATGTTCCTCAATTTTCCATCGGGGCTGGTTATTTACTGGTTAGTAAACAATATCTTATCCATCGGCCAGCAGCATTACATTAATAAGTACACCTCTTAATGGTATTAAAGGAGGCTTAATGTGGAATCCAAAGAATATAATGCTAAGACAGTAGATCTTGCTATTCAAAAAGCCTGCGAAGATCTCGGAGTGGGCAGAGAAGAGCTAGATATAAATGTAATTACAGATGGATACAGAGGTATTTTTGGACTGGTTGGCGGTAAAAATGCGCGCATTATTGTTTCATTAAAGAAAAATAAACGAGAAAAAAGCGAATCATTGATATTTCAACGTTCAAAACCCATGTTTAGAGAGGAAGTCATATCGTCGGAAAGTTTTCATAGTGTGAAAGCATTAAAAGCCAAAGAAGTTTTGCAAGAGATTCTCAACAAATCATATTTTTCGGCATCGGTTCAGGTAATTAAAGATGAGGAAACGATTTTGCTCGATATCAGCGGTGATAATGGAGGGCTTCTAATTGGCAGAAATGGACAAACTCTTGATGCGTTTCAGTTCATTGTCAACAAGATTGTTAATAGATTTCCCGAAGACCGAACGCGAATTGTGATTGATGCGAGTGGATACAGAGAAAAACGCATACGTTCAATTACTGAAATGGCGCTACGTATGGGGAAGAAAGTAAAAAAATCAGGCAAAGCTGTTACTGTGGGACCGCTCAACCCCCATGATCGACGAATTGTTCATTTAACTCTGAAAAATGATTATCAACTTGCAACCAAGAGCCAAGGAGAAGGAACTATTCGCAAGATCATTATATACCCCAAAAACAACTAATTTCAAAATAATCATGAGAATTCAGCGTCTTATAAAAATCTCAAAAAAAAGTGTGGGACGGTTTACCCGAGTTAATTGTTCTTCCTTTGACAAGCAACAAGCCTTTTAAACCTGCCAGGATAACCGGCTAAAAAACAAATGGAATACTCACTGGAAGGATTAACCGATACCATTGCCGCAATCTCCACGCCAATGAATACCAAAGGCGGAGGCATAGGAATCGTACGAATAACTGGTAGTAATGCTCTTCATATTGCCAGTCAACTTTTTCTTCCAAAAAAAAGCGAGATTAAAACTGAAGATAGAAAATTAATCCTTGGAAACATTGTAGACCCTTGTAATGGTCAGATTGTGGATGAAGGTTTATCTGTTTTCATGCAGGCACCTAGAACATACACAAGAGAGGATGTTGTTGAATTTCATTGCCACGGGGGTGCGCGAATTGTTTGTCAAGTTCTGGAAATGATAATTGCACAAGGAGCGAGAATTGCTCGTCCGGGGGAATTCACATTACGAGCATTTATAAATGGGAGAATAGATTTAACACGTGCAGAAGCGGTAATGGACATTATCCAGGCCAGGTCTAATGCTGGATTGCGGATTGCAGCAAGACAGCTGGCGGGATCTCTTGAGAAAAAAATTAGTGGTTTACTCGAAGAACTAAAAAAACTGGAAACTTTAATAGAGGCACATATAGATTTTCCCGAAGAAGAAATCACTGGCATAGATTTTAAAGAAATTCAAATGGTTTTGAATAAAATATTGAAAGAAATCATAAAATTACAGTCAACTTTTAAACAGGGGAAAAGGATTAATAATGGATTTAACGTGACAATTGCAGGATTGCCCAATGTTGGAAAATCATCATTAATGAATTGCCTTCTAAGAACTAATAGATCTATCGTGGCGCCTATTCCAGGAACTACCCGTGACTATATCGAAGAGATGGTCGAATTATCTGACATTCCGGTGAATTTAACGGATACCGCTGGTATCAAAACAGGCAAGAACTTCATAGAGCAAGAAAGTGTAAATCGTTCTATGGAAAAAATTAAGCAGTCTGATCTCGTAGTCTTTGTGCTCGACAGTTCAAAGGAAATGAGTCTTAAAGACAAAAAAAGGGTAATAGACATTATAAAAGATAACCGCGTCCTCATCGTGTCAAATAAAGATGACATCCGAAAACTGAACCACAGCATATGGATCAATCGACACTTTCCTGATCTCCCCTGTTGCAGCACTTCTGCCATAAATGGAAGAGGAACAAAAGAACTCAGTCAAATGATTGTAGAAGTCCTTTTAGGTTCTGAATTCTCAATTGATGAAGAAACCATTCTAACAAATCCTCGGCATGTGGAAGCATTGCATAAAGCAAAAAATGCTTTAAAGAGATTAGAAAACTTTGGCGATGGAAACTTGATGCCCTTAACATTGATATCTATGGATTTAAATGAAGCCGTTATTGCTTTGAGCGGAATTCTTGGAATTGGAATGGACAGTGATGTCCTGGAGAGAATTTTTCAAAATTTTTGTATCGGAAAATAATTACTAGAAGGGAATAGATTTTCCGATGCATTAATTTGTTAATTTACAGGCATATCGTAAAAGGAAATGTTCCACGTGGAACATTACGCGCCAGATCCGATACTACTTTTGAAGGATGGTTCAAAATCTCTAGGAGTATTCCTTGATGCTCTTGCAATTGATCTATTTTCTGCGTATTTACGAGAACTTAAAGAATGGAATCAAGCTTATAACCTTACTTCTATCAAAGAAGATTTCCATATTGTTACAAAGCATTTCCTCGATTCTCTTTCCGTTGCTCCCTTTTTAAAGAATACACGCAGTCTTTTGGATTTAGGTTCTGGTGCTGGATTTCCTGGAATTCCACTAAAAATCTCTCTAGAGCATCTTTATGTAGTCCTGTTAGATGCAAGGCTCAAAAAAGTTCGCTTTCTTCAACATATTGTTCGTTCTCTTGGATTAAAGCATATCGAAATAATCCACAGCAACATAAACTGGCGTAATTCCATCCGTCAAGAGCAATTACTATTTGATGCGGTTGTTTCGAGGGGAACTTTTTCACCTTTAGATCTCCTTAAAACAGGTAAAAATTTTCTTAACCCGGGAGGCATTATTATTTGGATGTACGGCTCTCATAGAAAAACTAATTTTGTTATAAAAACTATCATGAATGATATCCCTCCTTGTTTTGACATCCGATCTATCAAAACATTTTTTCTTCCTTTCGTGAACCAAGAGCGAACAATAACTACATTTCAAATCAAATTTTGAATTAATCTTAATATGTTATATAAAAACTTTTTTCTTTCTTTCCATTAGATTTTATGGTAATCTATTTATAATTTAATTCCCTTTCATTGATGTATTTATTAATTATGTCCTTGATATTATTGACTTAAATGGGAAAAATTATCTGCGTTGCCAATCAAAAAGGAGGTGTTGGAAAGACCACCACGGCCATCAATCTTGGTGCATCTATTGCTTCTTTCAAATGGTCCACTCTTCTTGTGGATATGGACCCACAAGGAAATACAACAAGCGGCTTAGGTGTTAACAAGTATGATCTTCAAAAAACTGTGTACCACACGTTGATTTCTTTTTGCCCGATTGAAGATGTTATTCTTACAACATCGTTGGATAATCTTTTTATTGCTCCTTCTAATGCTGATTTAATTGGAGCGGAGATGGAATTACTGGGTACTGATTCTAGGGAACAACGTCTCAAGAGCTCTTTATCCACTATTTTACATCGCTATGCATATATTTTAATCGATTGCCCACCCTCTCTTGGTCTTTTAACCTTAAACGCACTTACAGCCGCTCATTCTATCTTGATTCCAATTCAATGCGAGTTTTATGCAATGGAAGGTGTTGGCCAACTGCTCAAGACCATCAGTCGAGTCCGTCAATTTTTGAACCCATCTCTCAAAATAGAGGGATTTTTACTCACTATGTTCGATACTAGAAACAATATTTCTCATCAAGTAGCAAATGAAATTTGCAATTACTTCAATAAAGAAGTCTTTAATACCATTATACCGAGGAATGTTCGTCTCAGTGAGGCACCTAGCTTCGGTCAGCCTATACTTTTATATGATTTTGCCTCCAAAGGCAGCCAGAGCTATCTTAGTCTTGCCAGAGAAATCATCAATAATGGAGGATTATAGCTAGTGCGTAGAAAAAACGTTCTTGGCAAGGGATTAAGCGCTTTGATCCCCGATATGCCGGAAATCGGGACTTTTTCTAGAATTGTTACTTGCGGGGTAGAACAAATACAGCCAAATCCCCATCAACCCAGAAAGTCATTTGATGAGGAGTCTTTAAAGGAGCTGGCTGCTTCTATTTCAACAAAAGGAATCTTGCAACCTCTTCTTGTCCGTAAAGTCTCCGATGATGGATACGAGCTGATCGCAGGTGAAAGAAGATGGCTAGCCGCACAGAAAGCGGGTTTGCATGAAGTTCCTGTCATTGTAATGAATGTAGATAATGTTGAATCCATCCAGCTCTCTTTGATTGAAAATATTCAGCGAGATGATCTTAACCCACTAGATTTGGCAGGTGCTTATCGTGTTTTAATAGATACTTTTCATATCTCACATGAGGATCTCTCTCAAAGGCTTGGAAAAAGGCGCTCTACAATAACTAATATATTACGACTATCAAACTTGCCTGAATCTGTGCGTGACAAGCTTCGATCTGGTGACATTTCTATGGGTCATGCTAGGGCAATTCTAGGATGCGATGATCCTCAGGTTCAAACTTCTGTTTGCACTTCTGTTATAAAAAAAGACTTATCAGTTCGCCAAACGGAAAAACTTATTACTGCTTTAAAAAGTTCAAAAAATAAACCTTCTAAAGTCCCCTCTATTGATCCTGGTTTGGCCCTTGTACAATCTGAGCTTACAGAAATTCTTAAAACCCGAGTTCGTATAATTTCTAAAGGGCGACATAAAAAATTACAAATTGATTTTTTTACAAATGAGGATCTTATTAGAATTGTTGATATAATAAAAACTGGTATTGTTCATTAACTTTTTTAATCAGCTTGGTTATTATGAATTGCCTTTTACCTTTGTTTATCCACCAAAGTGGATATTTTGTGGATAACTTGTTATTTTTCTTCTATTATATAGGAGGACCAGCATATTATGGAACATTTCTGGTCAAATTGTCTTAAATATATTCAAAATAGCATTTCCAATCAATCATTTTCTACCTGGATTAAGCCAACTAATCTTGTCTCTCTTTCTAAAGAAAATGCTGTTATTTCTGTGCCTAATAAATTTTTTAGGGATTGGATTATTGAGAACTACATTGATATCATAACAGAGGCTTTATTTCATTTTTTAAAAAGTGAAGTTAGCGTCACAATTGTTGAAAGAAATAATCTTCCATCTACCAATCAAGAAAACTCATCAAGCCAAAAAGATAAACAGGAGTCAATTTATAATACACCTTCTACTTTACCCTCCAGAGAAACTCGTAGGCTTCATCCAAAATATACTTTTGAAAGTTTTGTTGTCGGAAACAGTAATAAATTTGCGGCTGCAGCCGCAAATGCTGTATCAAACAATCCCGGTACATGCTATAATCCTTTATTCATATACGGTGGTGCCGGGCTTGGTAAAACCCATATTCTTAATGCTATAGGGCATCAAATTCTTAAAAATAATAGCAAGTGTGATTTAAATTTAATCTACGCAGAAGAATTTATGAATGCATTAATCAACTCAATCAGATACAAAAAAGTTAGTGAATTTAAAAGGAAATATCGCAATATTGATGTCTTATTGATAGATGACATTCAGTTTATTGCAGGAAAGGAACGTACTCAAGAAGAATTTTTCCACACATTTAATTCTCTTTATGAAAATCATAAACAGATTGCTATAACTAGTGATAAATTTCCTAACCAAATTCCAGGTCTTGAAGAAAGACTACGTTCTCGTTTTTCTTCTGGTCTCATTGCTGATATTCAGCCGCCCGAGTTTGAAATGAAAGTTGCAATAATTGAGCGCAAAGCAATTGAAAATAACATTTCTATTACTCCTGAAGTCGCAATATATATTGCTTCTAATGTATCTTCTAATATAAGAGAGCTTGAAGGTTTACTAATTCGTATTGGTGCTTTTGCATCTATTAATAATTTAAAAATAGATATTGAATTAACTAAACGGATTTTAAAAGATCTTCTTCCCGATGTTCATAGGGAAATTACCGTTGATAATGTTTTAACTTGTGTTTCTAGTTATTTTCAAATCAAGGTTTCAGATTTAAAATCGCATAAAAGATTCCATACGTTTGCACATCCCAGACAAATTGCCATGTATCTTGCTCGTACTATGACAGGCTCCTCATATGCTGAAATCGGATCTAAATTAGGGGGAAAAGATCATTCAACAATCATTCATGCTGTTCGTAAAATTGAAAAAAATAAACAAAATAATTCAAACCTTGCTAATATTTTAAAAGCAATCATAGAAGAAATAAAAAAGAAAAAACGTTTATAAATTGTGAATAGCTTTTTCATTTTATTTGATAAAGCGACAGACAATTATTTTTTCAACTACTTATTCTTTTTTTATTACCAACACAAATATCAATAAGTATCTGATTTTTTAGCTTTTTTAATTTGCTTCCAGTTATAAACATATAGTAATATTAATTTACTTTTTATTTAAAAATCTTTTAAATTCTATATTATACATTAAGGAGTTAAAAAATGGAACTTCTAACTGATAAAACAGAGCTTTTTCGCTGGTTTTATAAAATTCAAAACATTTCTGAGAAAAGAACTACCATGCCCATTTTATCTAATGGTCTCATAAGAACTGAAAATAATGAGATTCATATCTATGCAACTGACCTTGAGGTAGGTATTCATGGCATTGTTAAGGGAGAAATAAAGTGTCCTGGTGAAATTACCGTTCCATCGAAAAAGATTTTTGAAATTGTTCGTGAACTTCCCAGTTCCAAAATTTCCTTACGAATGACCAATCAAAATCAATTGGAGATAAAGTGTGAAAAGTCTCTATTTACCATGATGACTCTTCCACCTGAAAATTATCCTCCTTTTCCCAGTTTTGAAAATGTTAATTTTATCTCTATTTCTCCAGCTTCGTTCCTTGATATGATCGAAAAAACAACTTTTTCAGTTTCCCCAGAAAATTTTCGATATAATTTAAGTGGTGTTTTACTTGAAAAAATAGAAAATGGAAAAGGTGAAAGAATCCGGATGGTGGCTACTGATGGTCATAGATTGGCTTTAATCAACAAGCCAATGGAAGAATCTGGAATTAATATACAAATTAGCAGGAAAGTGATTATTTCAAGAAAAGGTATTAATGAGATTAGGCGCCTTTTAGAAGAATTGGATACATCCGTTATGATAGGATTTGATGAAAAGTCAGTGGTTTTGAAATCGCAGGATACAACTCTCATGGCGAGATTGATGGAAGGTGAGTTTCCAGAATATCAAGAAGTGATCCCTAAAGGTTTCAAACGGATTTTGCAGGTTAATCGGAAGAAATTTGCTGAATCTCTAAAAAGGGTTTCGGTATTATCTGGTGATAGAACCCAGGTTATTAAGTTTATAATAGATGGAAACAATTTAAAATTAATTTTTTCTAATCCGGATATCGGGGAAGCAAAAGACGAAATAGAAGCAACTCGTTATGAAGGAGATCCCTTGGAAATCTGTTTTAATGCTTTGTATTTCTTGGACATCTGCAATGTATTAAGTTGTGATGAAATATTGATAAAACTTAATGACTCACTTAACGCAGGTGTTGTTTTTCCTATAGAAGAAGATCTTGATTATATCTACGTGGTGATGCCTGTCGATATTAAGTAGTGAATATAACAGATTAAAGCATGTTGGAGAAGCTGCAATGAAGTATTATGATGCAAGTAATATTGAAGTTCTCGAGGGATTTGAAGCTGTAAGAAAAGTTCCAGCAATGTATATTGGTAATACTGGTATAGAAGGACTTCATCACCTTGTTTACGAGGTAGTGGATAATAGTGTAGATGAAGCCTTGGTTGGCTCCTGCACAGAAATATCAGTAGTTATTCATATTGATGAAAGCATTACGGTCGAGGATAATGGAAGAGGAATACCTGTTGATATCCATAAAACAGAAAATAGGCCTGCGGCTGAAGTAGTCATGACGACGCTTCATGCCGGAGGGAAATTCAATTCAAATGCATATTTTGTTTCCGGAGGCCTTCATGGCGTTGGTGTTTCTGTTGTCAATGCCCTTTCGGAAACTCTTGAGCTGGAAATAAGACGAGATAGAAAAGTTTTTGCTCAGCGATATATTCGTGGTAAGCCTCAGAATAAGCTAGCTGTAATAGGAAAAACATCAAGAAAAGGAACGAAGATTCGATTTCGCCCCGATCCTGAGATATTTGCTGAGTTTTCATTCCAATATGATATTCTTTCCCGAAGACTACGAGAACTTTCGTTCCTAAATAAAGGCTTAAAAATTACATTGGAAGATGAAAGAACTGAAAAGAAAAAAGTTTTCCACTATGAAGGTGGTATATCTTCATTTGTTGAGTATTTGAATAAAAACCGCTCTGTTATCCATTCCAAGATGATCTATTTTGAGGGAGAAAAAAATAGTGTTTTAATAGAATTTGCTCTTCAGTATAACGATGGATATACCGAGAATATATTTTCATTTGCTAATAATATAAATACAACAGATGGAGGGTCCCACCTTGTAGGTTTTAAGTCAGCACTAACCAGAACATTAAATAACTATTTACAGGCAAACGGGTTTTCAAAAAACCACAAAGAAAACCTTTCTGGTGAAGATGTGAGAGAAGGATTAACGGCGGTTATAAGCATCAAGCTTCGAAAACCACAGTTCGAAGGACAAACAAAAACCAAGTTGGGAAACAGCGAGGTCAAAGGAATCGTTGAAGCTTTCGTAAATGAAAAGTTGGCTCTATTTCTGGAAGAAAACCCACAGGTTGCAAAAAAGATCGTATCTAAGGCAATAGAATCCGCCCGCGCAAGAGAAGCTGCAAGAAAAGCCAAAGATCTGACAAGGAAAAAAGGCGCCCTTGAGCTATCATCTTTATCGGGAAAAATGGCTGCCTGTCAGGAAAAAGATCCTGCATTTTCTGAACTGTATATTGTAGAGGGGGATTCTGCAGGTGGTTCCGCTAAACAAGGAAGGGATCGTAAAAATCAGGCCATTCTCCCCTTGAGAGGAAAGATCCTTAATGTGGAAAAATCCCGCTTTGAAAAAATGCTTTCTAATAATGAAATTAAATCTCTGATAACTGCCTTAGGTGCAGGTATAGGTGACGATGCGTTTGAAGCCGAAAAATTGAGATATCATACAGTAATCATAATGACAGATGCAGATGTTGATGGTTCCCATATAAGAACTTTGTTATTAACATTTTTTTACCGGCAAATGTTTCCTCTTATTGAAAGTGGTTACCTCTATATTGCACAACCACCTCTATATCGAATTAAGAAAGGAAAAAAAGAGATTTATTTAAAAAATGATGAAGAGCTTGAAAAACATTTGCTTAGCAGCGGGATTGAGAAAGTCACCCTGAAAGGCAATGGCGAAAAAAAGGGTTTTTCTGGTGAATATCTTATTGGCGTTGTTCGCAGAATTATAAGTTATCAGAGAATATTAAAAAAGCTGGAAAACAAAGGAATAGATCCACGGATAATTCGAGCTTTTGCAAAAGAAACCGAGATTAGGCCCGAATTACTGGGTAATCGCGAACAACTTAAAGACATTTTTGTCCGTGTATCTGAATATATCAGAAAGTTTTTTAAGGATACTATTACTGTCACGTATAATATTGAAGAAGATCAAGAACATGGATGCTTCAGGGTTATTTGCACATCCATAAAAAATAATCAAGTTTACAAGACATTACTGGATATGCCCTTTATTCTCTCTCCAAGCTTCGAAGAGCTTCGAAAACATATGCGAGAGCTCAACGTTCTTGGAGACCCTCCGTACACGCTGGTAAAAAATGGAAATATTATTTCTATTCAATCACTTGAGGAGCTTGCCTCCACTATTTTTGACTTCGGGAGAGCTGGTATATCAATACAGCGCTTCAAAGGATTGGGAGAAATGAACCCTGAGCAATTATGGGAAACCACCATGAATCCAGAGAAAAGAACCCTATTGCTGGTCAAAGCTGAGGATGCAGCCGGTGCCAACGAAATATTCTCCACATTGATGGGAGATCACATAGAAGAAAGACGAAAATTTATCCAGGAGAATGCCCTTAGTGTCGCAAATCTTGATATTTAATCCAGTATCTAATTTTCTCGAAAAAACAAGTATTGGAATTGATTGCCTTTAAATAGAAAAGGAACATTGATGCAGATAAAGGGACATAAGGTTCCTGTAAATATTGAAGAAGAAATGCGCCGGTCTTATATGGATTACGCAATGAGCGTGATCATTGGCAGAGCTTTACCAGACGTAAGAGATGGTCTGAAACCGGTGCATCGTCGTATTCTTTATGCAATGCACGAGCTTGGAAATACGTGGAATCAGTCTTATAAAAAGTCTGCACGAATTGTCGGTGATGTTATTGGTAAATACCATCCCCATGGCGATGTGGCTGTTTATGATGCACTTGTACGTTTGGCGCAGCCATTTACAACTCTGTATCCCCTGGCAGATGGACAGGGTAACTTTGGCTCCATCGATGGTGATCCGCCGGCCGCTATGCGATATACAGAAGTTCGTATGTCGCGGCTTGCAAGTGAGTTGATGGAGGAAATCTCTAAGGAAACTGTTGATTTCATTCCTAATTACGATGGTACGCTTAATGAGCCACGCGTTCTTCCAGCCCGATTTCCAAACCTTCTGCTTAATGGTTCATCGGGGATTGCAGTTGGAATGGCTACCAATATACCGCCTCATAACCTGAATGAATTGGTAGAAGGCATACGCTCGATAATCCTAAATCCTGACATATCCATCGATGAGCTAATTCAATATATTCCTGGACCTGATTTTCCAACTGCAGGCTATATTCACGGCAAAGACGGTATATATTCCGCCTATAAAACTGGAAGAGGACATATACAGCTTCGGGCACGCTATCTTATTGAACATCATGCTCGAGGCGAACGGATGAATATTGTGATCACGGAGATTCCATATCAGGTCAACAAGTCTAAGATTGTCGAGCAAATTGTTGACCTGATCAAGTTAAAAAAACTTGAAGGCATATCCGATGTTCGAGACGAATCGGATCGGGATGGAATCCGTATGGTGATTGAACTCAGCCGGGAAGCATCAAATGATGTACGCTTGCAGACAATTTTGAATAACCTTTATAAGCATACATCGCTTCAATCAACGTTTGGCATCATTCTTCTTGCCATTGACCACGGTCAACCTAAGTTATTAAACCTTAAAGAAATTTTGGTCAATTTTATCGAGCACCGGAAGGAGGTTGTTCGGCGCAGAATAACTTTTGATCTTAACAATGCCCTTAATCGCGCACATATTTTAGAAGGTCTGAAAATAGCCCTAGAATATATCGACCGGGTAATAGGGATAATTAAAAAATCAAAAAACCCCCAGGAAGCCCGCGAACAACTTGTTGCTGAGTTTGATTTATCTGAAAAGCAGGCCCAGGCTATCCTGGATATGCGTTTGCATCGCTTGACCGCGCTGGAGCGGGATAAAATCGCGCAAGAGCTTATTGAAGTTCATAAAGAAATCAAAAAATATAAACAAATTTTAGGGGATGAATTTTTATTGTTAAACGTTATTCTGGATGAACTTGAGGAACTCCGCAGAAAATACCAAAGTCCCCGAAGGACAGAAATTATTGAGGAAACAAAAGAACTCGATTTAGAAGACCTTATTGTTGACGAAGATATGGTGGTCACCATCTCTCATACTGGATATATTAAAAGAAATCCCATCAGCTTATATCGAAGCCAGAGACGTGGAGGTCGTGGAATTACCGGTATGAAGATGAAAGAAGAGGATTTTGTTGAGAACCTTTTTATTGCCTCAACACATCATTTCATACTTTTTTTCACGGATAAAGGGCGCGTTTATTGGCTTAAGGTACACCAGATTCCACAGGCAGGGCGCGCATCCAGGGGCAAGGCCATTGTTAACTTGTTGAATCTTTCAAAAGACGAAATGGTTGTTGCGTGGTTGCCCGTGATGGACTTTGAAGAAGGTAAATTTATCGCGACATGTACTCGTAAAGGCATGGTGAAAAAGACACCTCTGGTAGAATACAAAAACCTCCGCAGCAACGGTATCATTGGTCTCTTAGTTGAAGAAGGGGATAGATTGATTTCAGTGGCTATAACCGATGGACACCGCGATATGTTTTTGGGCACTAAAAATGGTTTATCCATACGTTTTAATGAAGAGATGATTCGACCCATGGGCCGTGTTACCCGCGGAGTTCATGGAATAAGAATGGACCCTGGCGATGAGGTGGTATCCATGGAAGTTCTGTATGATGGTACAACGCTTCTTTCCGTGGCTGAAAACGGTTACGGGAAGCGGACAAGAACCGAAGAATACCGCGCCCAAAGGCGTGGTGGAAAAGGGCTGATCACCATTAGGACATCCGCAAGGGATCCCAACTGTATTAACGGATTTGTGGTAGCTGTTCGACAGGTTACGGACGAGGACGATTTAATGCTCATAACAAATACAGGGCGCATCATTCGCATGCGAGTTAAGGAAATCTCTATCATTGGTCGTAACACGCGTGGTGTAAAGCTTGTCTCCATCGATCCCGGTGAAAAAGTTAGAGGTGTGGCCCGTCTTGCAGAGAAGGATGAAAACGAAGAAGAAGCGAATAATTCAGCTTGATTGGGTTGGAACCCTTCTCTTTCTGTACCAACTTTTCGATAAGGGAGCACGAGCAAAATGACTTGCAAAAAAAGCATGATTTTAATTGGCATAATTGTCATTTTAACGGTTCAATTTGGGGCTGTTTTGTATGCTTCCGAAACTGATTTTGAGAAATCTCGCAAAAAAATGGTCCAGAATGACTTGATGGGACGTGATATCCGCGATCCTGTGGTTTTGAAAGCCATGTCCACCGTTGCCCGCGAGAAGTTTGTCCTTCCCGGGGATCAATATCGTGCTTACGCTGATCATCCACTTCCCATCGGCGAGGGGCAAACTATTTCTCAGCCTTATATAGTGGCGCTTATGACCCAGTTGGCAAATCTCAAGGGAAACGAACGAGTTCTGGAAATCGGAACGGGATCAGGATATCAAGCCGCTGTTCTGGCGGAGATTGTGCCCGAAGTGTATAGCATTGAGATCCGGAAGCCCCTGGCAGAAAGTGCCGCAAAGAAATTAAAAGAACTTGGTTATAATAATGTGCAGGTAAAACACGCAGATGGCTATTTCGGCTGGGAGGAAGCTGCCCCCTTTGATGTCATAATGATTACCTGTGCAGCTAACCATGTTCCACCTCCATTGAAAAATCAAATGGCTGATGGCGGACGTTTGATAATTCCCCTGGGAAGCACTACTTATTTTCAGACGTTAACCATTATAGAAAAAAAGGATATGGCATTTCGCACACGACAAATCACGGGCGTGGTTTTCGTTCCCATGATAGGGAAAGCACAGGATTGATCATTTCTGTATTTCCTCCTTTAGAAAATCATATCCTATCCCCCACATTTTGAATTAATTGTTTTTTCAGCATACTATATTTCGATGCCCTGGTCAAGCGAAATAAATTATTTGACATTATTGCTTTTTATCTTTAATATCAATCTCAATTACTTCATTGGCAATGACAAGAGCAAGTAGCGGGACAATGTGCCCTATTATAAAGATGCACAATGCACAAGCCTACATTAGAAACAACGTTTTCTATCAGCAAGATTTTTGTTCCGGGGTATCGGTACCTTTCCGGGAATGGTTCAAAGACCTTCCCTATAGCTGAAGTACCATGAACCTCAAGTTCCCATGATTATCCAAGAAACTACTGAGATCTCCGGATACATACTCACAACTAATTCTTGGAAAT
>CAZTAS010000042.1:0-6169 GCA_964611635.1 uncultured Thermodesulfobacteriota bacterium | reverse complement strand
TTTAACATCAACATTAAAGGAGTGTTAGAAATGTTTAGGAAATCATTAATAATTACCTTGTTTTTTATAATGATCTTTTATGGGATCTTTAATTTGGCAATTACTGTGGCTGAAGGGCAACTTTTTGAAGAAAGCGAAATTTCGGGGCTATCTTTCAGTAAAGACCCGCTTGGTGATATTACCCAATATGGATCAACAGAATATGAATCTTTTTATGCTGTGCCTTCAATTGATTCTTCAAAAGAAGAGGAGAGTGAGGTTCCAGAAATTGATGGCAGCTTAGCCTGGGAGTTAAGAATAGCTGGACCTACTACTTATGGTGATTTGCTCACTTACGAGGAGTTACAAGAAATCGAAATGATGATCATGTATAGTCCCCCCATTCCACCCCCAGGGGTTCAAAGTACCATCGTGACTGATATTCCGCAGTCTGCAGTGATGCTCAGCGATGTCCCTACGTCCAGATGGACTTATGGATGTTCAGCGACTTCCGCAGGGATCATGGTTGGCTATTATGACCGAAATGGTTTTCCAAATATGTACGCAGGGCCTACGAATGGGGGCGTAGCTCCTCTCACAGATCTCGGACAGGGAATTGGATCAACACCTATTCCAGGTTCTTGTTCTATCATCGCCACCCAGAATGCTTTTGATGGTCGCACTGTCAGGGGACATGTTGACGACTACTGGACAGGAAATGGAGACCCAGGCCCTGATCCTTGGGAGGGTCATTGGACAGAACATGCTTGGGAGGGATGCACGGCTGACTTTATGGGAACCAACCAGTGGAAATGGGATTTTTCCCCTTGGCCTAGCGGTGATGGCGTTATAGATACAAATATTGACGGTGCTACAATTTTATTCTATGCATGTACTAAGCTTTATGATTTTGTTCCGCCGTCAGCCTTAGGACAGCCACAAACCGCACTATGCCATGGATTGAGGTTATTTACCGAGTCCCGTGGTTACACGGTGGTAGGAAACTACAGCCAAAAAGTAGATTCTCAGTGTTTGGTTGGGGGCTTCTCATTCGCTGACTATATGAAGGAGATCGACAATGGTTATCCCGTCATGATCCAGGTTGTTGGACACAGCATGGTAGGTGTTGGCTACGATGAAATGAGCCAAACCGTTTACCTTCACGATGCATGGGATAACAATGTACACCAGATGACTTGGGGTACTAGTTATTCCGGCATGGATCTACAAGCTGTGACGGTTATCCATCCTTCCGTGGGCCAGGGAGGATGGGAAACAGCATACACTACTCTATTTGACAGTTCATCTGATCTTGAACTTCTGCGAGAGTATCGGGATAAAATTCTATCCAGAACAACTAAAGGGAGAATGTACGAGATCTTAATTTACAAGAGCTCTGACGAAGCTTTAAAAGTACTCCTTGATAACCCTGAATTAATGTTAGAAGCAAAATATCTTATCGAGGCAAACAAAGACGCTGTTTCGGAAGTACTAAATGGCAACGAAGGGGTAATCTATAACACGGATGAGATCATCTCATTTTTACATGCATATGCCAGGAAGGCTCCGCCAGCTTTGAAAGTATTAGCCCTCACGATCAAGAGAGAGATGCTCAAAGAACGAGGGCAAGATGGGTTATTCTTTGATTTTAGATTGAAATAAACCTTATTCTGTTACCTCCGCGGGGTTCAATTTTGGGATACCATAACTAAGGCTGGAAAAGACATTCATTATAATTTTTCTTGATTGGAAATCTTTTTTAGCTAGAAATAACTTATGATCATCTATCTCTCAGCTCCTGCTATGGCAGATGATCTGTTTACATCTTTTGACATTTTTTTGACAACCGTTATTTTTTATATGATGAGAAAAATATAAGTCTTTAAACTTACTACTGGAATATTATCTTTGTCTCCTGTGGAAACCCCTTCTTGTTCGTGAGGGCAGTATGAATGGAATACCCACAGAAAGCTCCATTTTCCCCGATGGGAGGATGGGGTTTTTTATTTTAAGGAGGACGCCATGAAGACTACAAGAATTTTCGGCATTCTGGGCATGATCTGCTTGCTGATTTTTCTATCCAACACCCATTCGCTGGCATCAACAGATTCAGATACAGCATCAAATGCAAAAGTAGTCAAATCTTATGGCAAGCTGCCTCTGAGCTTCGAGCGGAATGATGGCCAGGCATCTGACGAGGTGAAGTTTTTGGCTTGTTGGGGTGAAAGAGTTTACTGGTTTACCCCAAAGGAAGTAATTTTGGATTTTTCTGTTGGGAATAAGTCGAATGACAAAATGGCAAGCCTGAAGCCTGCTGTTCCTGATAATACCAAAACCAAGCACACACGACACGTGGTGCGCATCTCGTTCCCAGGCTCAAACCCAAACGTGAAAGTAAAGGGATTGGAGCAACAGGCCGGCAAGGTCAATTACTTCATCGGCAACGACAAGAACAGATGGCGAACCAATGTGCCCATATACAGAGGCGTCATATACCGGAACCTCTGGGATGGTATAGACCTGAAATACGAAGGCTGCGGTGGAAACCTGAAATACGAGTTTGTGGTAGCACCCGGCGCTGATCCCGGTGTCATACGCCTGGCTTATGCAGGTATTGAGGGACTGCGAGTCTCAGATTCCGGCGAACTGGTTGTGTCCACGAAAGTGGGTAACCTGATTGAGGCACGTCCCTTGATCTACCAGGTAGAGAAGAGCCAGAAAAAACAAATCAAGGGAACCTACCGAATTATGGAAAGCGGCCAGGTGGGATTTTCCCTCGCGGATTATAATTCATCCCTTCCCCTGGTCATCGATCCCTTGGTCTATAGCACTTATTTAGGTGGCAGTGGCGATGATGGGGGAAGTGGTATCGCGGTGGACGTATACGAAAATGCCTATATTACAGGTTTTACGTCCAGCACGAATTTTCCTACCGCTGTTCCTTACCAGACGACAAACGCTGGAGACCCAGACGCTTTTGTGAGCAAAATAGACACGTCCGGTTCTTTGATATACAGTACTTATTTGGGAGGTAGTGACGACGAAAAAGGACGAGGCATAGCAATAGATAGAGTGGGAAACGCATATATCACAGGAATTACATCCAGCATTGATTTCCCTACTCTATCCCCCTTGCAGGCAGAAAACGCTGGTGGATTTGCTGATGCTTTTGTAAGCAAGCTCGACGCTGATGGATCCTTGATTTACAGTACCTACTTAGGTGGTGCCAGCTGGGAATCAGGCGAAAGCATCGCGGTGGACGGGTCTGGAAACATCTGTGTTACAGGCCATACGGATAGCACGGATTTTCCTGTTGAATCACCTTACCAAGCTACAAACAATGGAACATTCGATGCTTTTGTTGCAAAAATAAATTCTTTGGGATCGGCTTTTGTATACAGTACTTACCTCGGCGGCAGTGGGTGGGATAGTGGGCTTAGCATCGCTGTCGATGAATTTAGCAATGCATACATAACGGGATATACTTTTGGTGGTTTTCCTATCAAATCCCCTTACCAAGCTGTAACTGGTGGAGGACAGGATGTTTTTGTTAGTAAGATAAATGCCTCCGGTTCTTTGGTTTACAGTACCTATCTCGGTGGAGGTGGGAGAGAGTATGGCTATGGCATTGCGGTGGATGAAATGGGAAATGCATATGTTACTGGAGAAACAGACAGCGTGGATTTCCCTACAGAGTCAGCTTATCAGGCGTCAAAAGCTGGTGAATATCAAGATATTTTCATGACTAAGTTCAACGCATCCGGTTCTGACCTGATTTACAGCACTTACTTAGGTGGTAGCGATGTTCAATGGGGTGGTTACATTGCGTTGGATAGATTGGGAAATGTCTATGTTACTGGATGGACACGAAGCACAGATTTTCCCACGACCAACCCTTACCAGGCTGTTAAAAAAGGTCTCATAGATGCTTTTGTAAGTGAGCTCAACACAGATGGATCTGATTTGGTTTACAGCACATATCTGGGAGGTAGTGACGAAGAAAACGCTTATGGTATCGGGGTGGACGGAGCAGGAAACGCATATATTACTGGGTGGACTTCCAGTATTGATTTTCCCACTATGAACCCCTACCAGTCTGAATATGGTGGTGATCATGATGCTTTCGTAACTGAGCTCCGGACGAGACTCGCACCCTGGGGGACAGCTTACAGAACTTTATTTTATAGTCCGTCCGATCTTGAACTTCTGCGACAGTATCGGGATAAAATTCTATCCAGAACAACTAAAGGGAGAATGTACGAGATCTTAATTTACAAGAGCTCTGACGAAGCTTTAAAAGTACTCCTTGATAACCCTGAATTAATGTTAGAAGCAAAATATCTTATCGAGGCAAACAAAGACGCTGTTTCGGAAGTACTAAATGGCAACGAAGGGGTAATCTATAACACGGATGAGATCATCTCATTTTTACATGCATATGCCTTGAAAGCTCCGCCAGCTTTGAAGATATTAGCCCTCACGATCAAGAGAGATATGCTCAAAGAACAGGGACGAGGTGGGTTATTCTTTGATTTTAGATTGAAATAAACATTATTCTGTTACTTCCGCCGGATTCAATTTTGGGATACCATAGCTAAAGATTGGAAATCTTTTTTAGCTAGAAATAAATTATGATCATCTATCGATCAGCTTCTGCTATGTCAGATGCTCTATATGCATTTTTTTGACAAGCGTCTTTACAATCGTTCTTTTTTATACCATAAGAAAAAGATAAATCTTTAAACTTACTACTGAAATATTATCTTTGTCACCTGTGGAAACCCATTCCTCTTCGGGAGGGCAGTATGAATATAATGCCTATAGAAAACTCCATTTTCCCCAATGGGAGGATGGGGTTTTTTATTTAGGGAGGGTGCCATGAAGAATTGCAGAATTTTTGGCCTTATATTTTTTCTTTTGACCCTGACTGGGCTCAGCGAGGCAGCAACGTTATACGTGGATAGTCCTGGGGCACGAACAGGAGATACCATTCAATTCATACTCGTTGGAGAACCCGCACATTTTTACTACCTGGCATGGAGCAACACCTGTGCAGGCCTTGTGGTGGACGGAACACGTTTCAATCTGGGGGAAAACGCAAATATTGCATCAGCGGGACGCCTAAACAGAAATGGCATGGCCAATATTAATATCATTTTTCGTGGAGATCCCTTTGCTTGCTTCCAAGCTATAACTGCCCCTCCTTGGGACTACCAGGGTTACAAAATAAGTAATTCTGTTATTGTGGGAAATTTGGATTCAGGCGGACCCGCAGGCCCTCAAGGGCCTCCGGGGGAACAGGGGCCACAAGGCCCGCAAGGACCTCCAGGGCCACCAGGAGCATCTGGATCAGGATTTGCAGTACGAACTGCAACTTTTCAGGAAGGAGTTGATGGATATACGGGGTGTAGAGATACGTGGGTTGATATGTTAAATCCAATAAATAATTACGCGAACGAGCATGAGTTAAAGGTAGGTATAGTAGGCATTGTTCCAGACGCTAAGTTGATACTCATGAAATTTAATATCCAATAAATGATATCTTTTACACATATATTATCAGCACTGATAATTTTGCGCTGCAGAGATGGATATGTCTCAGACACCATCGAAATAGCCGTCCCATGGAATGAATCAGAAGCTACATGGAATGTTCCTACTTCAACATCCTCATGGATAAACAGTAATATAAGGGAAAGCGGAGGACTATATAATGCTTCTAATAGATTAGCACAATGGGGGCCAAGATGGTCCCCTAGTGGTGAAATTTTTGCATATGTACCACTAAATGTCGAATTGGTATCATTATGGATACAAAGTGTGAATAATGGTGTTTTTATCACTCGGGCTATTATTACCGCTGAGAGATCGGACACAGTCATTATTGCCTCAAGCGAGCACCCGTTATTGTCCTACAGGCCAAAGCTTGTGATTAAATATGTACAGTAAATGTGAGCCGTATAACTTGGCAGTGGGCAAGGAAGGAAGGTGATGATATATGACATTCAAACATTTCAAAAACCGGCGAAAGTTAATCTGCAACGATAGACATCTGAAATGGGGTACTTTAATTGCATTTTTTATCATAGCCCTTTGTGTCCTTGGCTATATTACAAGGGAACAAAGTGGAATAGTTCTAGTACTTACTTGACATATTAAGCGTAACATAATATACTATGGGGTATGATTA
>CAZTAS010000041.1:0-33139 GCA_964611635.1 uncultured Thermodesulfobacteriota bacterium | reverse complement strand
CGACCTAATTGAATATTGCAACAAGAACAGCCCTCGGTTTAACCCGATCAATTTCGGCGCCTACCATATCCGCGAAGCCGGCGGAGATGCGGTGCAGGAGGTGGCGTTCACTTTCGAGAACGCAGCCACATACATCCAATATGCATTGGACCGGGGAATGGAGATCGACTCGTTCGCACCCAGGCTGAGCCTTATATTCGCCACACATTTAGATTTATTCGAAGAGGTGGCCAAATTCCGCGCTGCCCGCCGGATATGGGCCCGGATGCTTCGCGAGCGTTTTGGTGCGAAGAATGACCGCAGCTGCATGATGCGCTTCCACACCCAGTCCTCGGGAACTGTGAATGCAGACCGGGAGCCCCTTAACAACCTCATAAGAAGCGCGTATCAGGGCCTTTCTTCCATACTTGGAGGCGCCCAATCACTGGCACTGTGCTCTTATGACGAGCCCTATGCCATTCCAACTGAAGAGGCTGTACGCATGTCTCTTCGTACACAACAAATCCTCGCATATGAGGTGGGAGCCACCCGGACGGTAGACCCACTGGCGGGCTCTTATTACGTGGAGTACCTTACAGATGAACTGGAGCGCAGGATTGAAGAAAAAATGCGTCTGATTCGAGAGGCCGGCGGGATGATCCGGGGCATTCAGAGTGGTGCCGTGCAGCGGGAGATCCTGGAGAAGGCATACGAGCATGAAAAGCGGGTGCAATCCGGGGAGACGATCATAGTGGGCGTCAACAAGTACGCCAGCGAAGAGAAGACTCAGGAGGTTAAAATCCATGAGATAAGCGCCGATGTCTTCCAGAGACAAATCTCACGCCTCCAAGAGGTTAAGGCCGGGCGTAACAGCGACTCTGTCCGGGCAGCCCTGGATGGCGTGCGAGAAACAGCCAAAGGGAACGAAAACATGATGCCAGCGATCCTGGAAGCTGTTAAGTGTTACGCCACATTGGGCGAGATCGTCAACGCCATGAAGGAAGTCTTCGGGGAGTTCGAGGAACCCGTTGGCATTTAAAAATTATCATTGCAAGATGCTAATTGCTGATATTGTGTAAAAGTCTGGACTTGAGCCAAAAGAAATTGTCAGATTCTGGTAATGCTTTGCTCAATAGTTGCTGAAATCCTCACAGGGCATTACTTTTTGAAGTCTACAGTTGACAGGTCACATCGAAAGGTGTAAATTTTATATAGTAATCTTAAGGAGATGGAGAAAATGCTGTAGCTTACTATGGATCATGGTTAATGTTAGGCCAAGGAAATTTTGTATGAGCGGTGACACCTCTCTAATCAACCTCGGAGAACTTTCAAAACCGGCGACCGTTCTCATTGAGAAGATATCGGAAGCTATAGGTGGTATTTTTAAACTGTATCAAATTAGGCGCATAGTGAAGGCAGAAGCTGAAGCCGAGAAAATAAGGGCCGTTGCGCAAATAGAGATTACCGAACTTCAGCAGAGAGCCATGGCGCGATTTTTTACCGAGGAAGCAAGAAAACAGGCGAACATGGAATGCATTACACGAAAAGCAATTCCACATATCAATGATGACGCTCGTCCCCAAGAACTTGAAGACGACTGGATCTCAAACTTCTTTGACAAATGCCGGTTGATATCAGACGGAGAAATGCAAAGCCTATGGGCTAAAATACTTGCGGGCGAAGCGAATACTACAGGGAAATACTCAAAGCGAACCGTTAATTTTCTTTCTTCAATAGACAAGTCCGATGCTCAACTCTTTACCCAGCTGTGTGGGTTTGGCTGGTTTCTCGAAGATGTGGTGCTCTTTATCTACGATGTTGAAAATGAAATCTACAAGAAACATGGAATAACTTTCAAGGCATTGAAACATCTTGATGAAATTGGATTACTAACCTTTCAGTCCCTCACAGGATTCGGGATAGCTGACTTGCCACAAATCGTAAAGATTCACTATCACGGAACTCACATCAACATCATGTTCAGTAGAACGGCGAACAACAACCTCCCTGTTGGTCAAGTCATTCTATCTAAGGTTGGCCAAGAACTTGCACAAATATCCGGATCAAAACCAGTGCACGATTTCATGAATTTTGTACTGTCAAAATGGATAAGCGAAGGCTTAGCTGTATATTCGGACTGGCCTAAGCAAAACATGCACCGGACGCACTAGGCAGCATTTTGCGGAGGCTGAGACCAGGAAGGGCAGCGAAGCGAAGGGAGAAATAGGTATACTGTCCCCAAATTTGGAGGTCACAATATGAAAATAATGACATCAGACATTTTGGAATTGACGATTTCCGAGCGGATTCAGTTGGTAGAAGATATCTGGGACAGCATTGCGGCTGTGCCTGAGGCAGTTCCGTTGACCGATGCTCAGAGGGAAGAGATCGAGCGACGACTTGATGCCTATCATAAGCATCCGGATGCTGGTTCGCCCTGGGAAACAGTAAGGGAACGAATACGGAAAGGGGCATGAAAAAAGCCCTCATTATCCGACCGGAGGCTGAGGCTGACGTGGCTGAGGCATATGCTTGGTATGAAGAGCGAGTCCCAGGCTTGGGTCCTAACTTCCTTCTACGCCTTGATGCCGCCCTATCATCCATACAAAGAGACCCTAAAATGTATCCCATTGTACATGAGAATGTGCGGAGGTGCCTTATTCATCGATTTCCTTATGGGATATTTTACGTGTTCGAGAGTAACCGGATTGTGATCCTCGCTGTTTTACATGCGAAGAGGGATCCTCGGGCCTGGCAAGAGCGCGCAAAATAAAATGCGAGCATTAGCTTGGCCCCCTCGTTACAGTGGACCGCATAAACGCGGCTGCTGAACTCCACCGCTATACTCCCTTTCAACCAACAATCCTTACTTGATACGGCTTTACTAAACTGCAGCTTTGTAGGTTTACTCCTGAGGCAAACTTTCTTCATAAAATCCAAGATTGACAGATTCTGTTAAAAGGTGTACGTTTCTTTCTTTAATGAATAAGGAAAATAGATGAACAGTCATCTACAGAGCCAAAATGGAAACACGCATGTTTTGAACCGGAGCGGGAAGGGAATACGCACCCCCGTGGAGGCCCTTTAACTGGTGAGGAAGATGGGATGTTATACGGAACATCATAAGACCCCGGCCACAAGCAGGAACGGTTGATAACCCCTTGAAAGAGGGAAGTTTATGCAATGGTGCTGTAAGGGGTGTTATATGGACAAAAAGGCACGTAAAGGTTCGGTGGAAAAAATGATAGACGAAATATTAGACAGAATTTCTCCAGAAGAAGCATTAGAAATATTAAGGCGATTAGCAAAGAAAGATTCAGATATTGAAAAACAGATTGAAAAGGAAACAGCAAAACTTCTTGAAAAAATCGACTTGGAAGAAATTTGCGAAGAGGTTTTTTCAGTTTTAGATGGAATTGATGTTCATGAATTATGGGATCGAGCAGGGCCGAGAACTGACGGATATTCTTCACCAGATGAAATGGCAGCAGAAATGATTGAGGAAGAATTGGATCCTTATAACAAAAAACTTATTAAATACTTAAAGTTAGGTATGGCTAAAGAAGCCAAGCTTTCTTGCATGGGTATTTTAAAAGGAATATATCGATATGTTCAAGAATCAAAATCAGAATTTAAAGATTGGGCTATAGATATTCCCGAGGAATACTTCGGATATTTATTAAAAGAATGGAAAAATGGAACAAAAAATAAAGGTGATCTTAATGATATGAACAAATTCTTGGAAAAGGAATGCAGTAGTTGGACAAAATGGGCAGTAAAAATATAAAACCGAACAAAGGTATGCACCTGATTGGCATTCCCGCGAAGCGACAAGAGGACTTGCACAGGAGGACATGGCACCCCGGCGGTTCATTGGAATCGACATGAACTGCCTCTTGCTGCTGCGCAGCCCGGACAAATAAATTGTCCGGGCCACCCGCGTTGTTATATGGACAAAAAGGCACGTAAAGGTTGTTATGTGGAAACCATAGAATCAATAATTAGACAAGCCGGATTAAAAACATATGGTTGAGATCCACCCAAAACGAATTCGTGGCACCTGGAAGGAAGGATACGCGTTGGATTTCCATACTCTCAGTAGCAAGTACATCGGAGATGACGAATATGGACATCCCCAATTTGAAACAGCACGGAGTGAGATTGGTGAGCTGTTGTATAGTTTGAAATATAAAGAGGATAAATCCGTGCTGGGCGATATCATAACTACTGCGAGTCAGTTCATCAAGTCCAAGAATTGGCCTGTAGAGTTAGTTGTTTCCGTACCCCCATCTCGAAAAACCCGTGCCTTCCAACCAGTCCCGCCTCTGGCCAAGGGAATAGGAAGGACCCTAGGTATAGACGTTTGTTTAGAGTGTGTTGTCAAAGTGAAAGATACTCCGGAACTTAAAGGCATATTTGATTTCGAAGAACGTATGCGTATATTAAAAGATGCCTTCGAAATTCGCGATCAAGCCGTTATCGGACGTAGTGTCTTATTATTTGATGATCTTTATCGTTCCGGAGCGACAATCAATGCAATTTCAAGACTTTTGCAGCAAGAGGGTAATGTAAAAAACGTATATGTACTCACCTTGACTATGACCCGGAGAAAGCGATGACGAAAGTGTTTTTTGGAGGCTCTCGGAAACTGAGCCAACTGAATAGCGCAATTAAAGAAAGGGCTGATAATATAATTGGCAAAGGTTTTGAGGTGCTCATTGGTGACGCTGATGGAGCCGACAAAACAATGCAGAAATATTTAGTAGAAAAAGGCTATAAAAACGTTATCGTCTTTTGCATGGGCGATACTTGTCGAAATAATCTAGGAAATTGGCAGATCAAAACCGTCACTTCAAATAGAAACAAAAAAGACTTTAGTTATTTCGCAACAAAAGATAAGGAAATGAGTGAACAAGCAGATTATGGATTTATGCTGTGGGATGGCAAGAGCAAGGGGACTTTGAACAATATAATTAATCTTCTGCAGCGTAACAAATACGTATTAGTATATCTCTCACCAAGTAAAGAATTCTTTACTCTAAAGAGGTCCTCTGATATTAAAGATCTATTGCAAAAATGTGATCAGACAACCGTGCAACGATTCAATCACACGCTACGAATTAATGAACGCCTTAGTGATGTCAAAAGCATTTGAAACTTACCTAACTGTCGCTGCAGCCGACCGCAGCTCAGCGATGCTGCGCTCGCGATGGCTGAGATTTCGCCGTCAGTTAGTTGGCTTGAAGGAGACAAAACGACTATAATGTCCTCGTACTTCTCCATCAGTAGGAGGTAAAGATGGCAGAGATATCCCTCGATGAGGAGCGCATCAATTGAATTTGTGAATTTGGAGACACCATACTTATTTTATCCCTCGCTTCGCTTTTGTGGTTGGATTGAGCCTCTGTAATAAAATTAGTATGGTGTCCCTGAAATTGGAACCTCGGAGATAACTTTTGCCAAAGATATTAGGAAAAAGGTATGTCAAAGTCGCAGTTAGATCCATGGCGGGTCATTTGTGGGCATCTCTTCAAAATTGATAGCTATCACATCCCTGAGATCATAGATAAAACTGGGATTGTGGTGGATTGGTCGCTCACTGAGCGACAAGACTACTCGCATAAATACAGAAAAGAAGCTTATCGACCTAGGATTCATGCTGCATACGAATCACTCTCAGGGGAGGACCAACTTAGAGTCTCTTACAGTGTAGCCTCTGAACTATCAAATTGAGGCCTACGGGATGAGTTGAACGCCGATTTGCGGAGAATAGGGTGGCGAATTGAGGAAGATCGCTTGGTTCCTGTCAGTGTGGACGTACGAGAGCTTTTTTTCTCAAAAGATACTCAGCATGAGGCATACGTAGAGGTCAGAAGACTATTCCAGCAAGCTAAAAGTTCCATAACGGTCATAGACCCATATCTGGACAGCTCAGTATTCACGATGTTAAAAACAATATTTTCTCAGTACGTAAAGATTCACTTGTTGACGTCCAGCATCCCCAAAGATTTCTGTCTAGAAGCACATAAGTTCCTTTCTCAGTCCAGCAAATTCAAACTTGAGGTTCGAAGGTCGAGGGAATTTCATGACCGATTTATCATACTCGACGGTATTGATTGTTGGCATGTGGGTTGCTCAATCAAAGACGCAGGCAATAAGGCATTCATGTTGAGCAAGATTGAGGACCAGAATAATCAAGACGCATTGATCGCGCAACTCGAAAAAAGATGGTCTACTGCGGAAATAGTAAATATACCTGAAAAATGAGCTAATTTTTGCGCTGCATCGGACCGCACGCCGCCTCGCGGATTTAAAAATTTAAATTAACATTTGTACGAGTTGCGTGTTGCGAGTTACGGGTTTTTTATTAACACGTAACGCGAAGCACAAATATTACTTTTTACTTTGGAAATTTTGGGGGAACTCCCCAATATATAGGGTAACATTCTGCAGAAGTATTGATTATAATGTATAGAGCATGCAATTGTTACTTGGTTATTAGATGTATTGGAGGTCACAGTATGAACAAGGAATATACAGCGGTGATTAAGAAAGAAAATGACTGGTGGATAGGATTGATTGAAGAAGTTCCAGGGGTGAATTGCCAGGAGCGCACGCGTGAAGAACTATTGGAGACTCTCCGAATCACTTTAAAGGAAGCCCTGGATTTTAACAGGAAGGATGCTTTGTCCGCTGCTGGATCTGGCTTTCAAGAAGAAAAAATCGCTTTATGAAGCGAAAGGAATTGCTTCAGCATTTACGCTCACACGGCTGTGAGTTGCTGAGAGAAGGTGGTCGTCCATTCATGGTGGCATAATCCTAAACTCAGCAAGCGATCAGCGGTTCCAAGACATTTTGAGATCAAGGATATTCTGGCAAAGAAAATATGCCAAGACCTGGGCATATCACCAGTAAAATAATGCCTAACAAGCTCATTCCAGCGGACGGCGTGAACGCTGCCGCTGAATTCGGTCGTTAGACTCCCTTTCAACCAATAATCCTTACTTGATTCGGCTTGACTAAACTGCAGCTTTGTGAAACAATTGGCCGAGACTTGATTCGACAGTGTCTGTCAGATCAAATCTTGATTCTCACAAAAATGAGGAAAAACGAGATGACACAAAGAAAACATCCCATTCGGGTGCTGATAGCGAAACCGGGGTTAGACGGCCACGATCGGGGGGCAAAGGTGCTTACCAGGGCACTAAGAGATGCGGGAATGGAGGTGATTTATACGGGCCTGCGCCAGTCTCCGGAGCAGATTGTCAGCGCGGCCATACAGGAGGACGTCGACATCGTGGGCCTCAGCATACTTTCGGGAGCGCATCTGGGGTTGACCCGCAAGGTGATCAATCAGCTCCATAATGCAGGTGCCACAGAAAAAAAAGTTCTAGTCGGGGGCACAATTCCAGAAGCAGATATCCCGAAGTTGATTGAATTAGGTGTGGTTGGGGTGTTTCCCAGAACGCCTTCAGCGGAAATCGTGGACTTCATCCGTGGCATGATGGAGAAAAGTGGCCAAGAATAGTCCCTTGATTGAATCAGAGAGATTGTTATTTCAAAATTTGAATATGCCTCCAGGGATCGACGCTAAAATTCCTTTTTATGGGCTAAGCAAGCGCAGATGATAACTCTAATTGTTTTTTAGTGTCATTCAGGGATCAGGGTTCCACAAAGGGAATGCTTGAGCCCTTTCTCTATTCGAACCGACACCAGCCTGCCGACAAGCTTCCCGCTCCCCGGAAAATTGACAACGCGATTGCAACGGCTCCGGCCGGTCATCTGAAGGGGTGAATTACGACTCGGCCCTTCAACGAGAACTTCTACATTTTTTCCCGCCATCTTTCGGTTTTCTTCAAGGGTGTGCTGATCCTGCAATTTCTGGAGAATTTGAAGCCGTCTTGCCTTTTCTTCCGGGAGGACGTCATCTGCCATGCGATAAGCCGCAGTTCCGGGGCGGGCGGAGTATTGGAATGAATAAAGACCATCGAATCTCACTTTCTCCATAAGGGAAAGCGTCTCCTGGAAATCCTCTTCTTTCTCCCCGGGAAACCCTACGATCATGTCGGAGGTAATGGCAATACCCGGTCGAATTTGTCTCAGGGCCTGGACTTTCTCCAAATATTCTTCCCGGGTGTATCCCCTGTTCATTCGCCTCAGAATCCGTGTGGAGCCTGACTGGACAGGCAGGTGCACGTGTTCACACAACGCCGGGATATCAGCAAAGACCTGAATCAACTCGGGCGACAGATCCTTGGGATGGGAGGTGGTGAATTTCAATCGGGCCAGAGCCTCGATCTCCCCCAGCCGCTTCAGCAACTGTGGAAAATTGATGTCTCCATCCTTCCGGCCATATGAGTTGACATTCTGCCCCAGCAACGTGATCTCAACAACACCAGCCTTCGTCAGGTGGCGAACCTCCTGAAGGATCTCCTGGCTGGAACGGCTTCTTTCCCGCCCTCGAACGTAAGGCACCACGCAGAAGGAGCAGAAGTTGTCGCAACCTTCCATGATCGTTACATATGCCCTTGCCGTGGTGACAGCACGGTGAACCCTGCCCTTCAACAGCCTCCTGCTGAACATGCCGGTATCGAAACAGGTCTGCGCCAAGCGGGTTCTCTTTTGACGGACTTTATCCAGGAGCTCGGCCAGATGGTCGACCTGATTTGTCCCGAACACGAAATCCAGATGCGGCACCCGGTCCAGTAAGGCTGAGCCGTGCTGCTGGGCCACACAACCGCCAACGCCGATAATCATGTGAGAGTTTTGCCGTTTAAGCCTTCGAAGCCTGCCCAGGAAACTGTATACTTTGTGTTCGGGCTTCTGGCGGATGGTACAAGTATTGAGCAAAACGACGTCCGCAGAAGCAATATCGGATGTTGAGGCATAACCGAGCTCCTCAAGTTGCGCCGCCATCTGCTCCGAGTCGTGTTCATTCATCTGGCAGCCATAAGTCTCGATATAAAACTTCCCCTGCTTCATGGTACATCTCTTCGGAATTTATTCAATTCAATATCTTAAAAAATAACGAAACACAGATGGTTTGACAAGTACTAATTATATTTTTCAAAGCGCCCAGAAAGAAAATTTAAAAATTGACATTTCTGAGCTATTCTGTTAGTAAACTCAAACCCCACACGACGATTCGCTCGCATGGGGTGATCGACATCGAGGGCGGGACTTTAAACCACGCCCTTGACCAAAGGGGTATTTACCCTCTTTGGAAGCACCATTCAAAGGTATTGCATCCCCGTGAGCCCAGCTCGCCATTTATCCCCGTCTCCCCAGGGCGGGATATACTGGCGAGTTTTTATAAATTGATGTAATATATCATAACATTTGATCATATCGACAAGGAGAAAAAAATGAGCGATTTTTATCAGAACGGGTCAATCACGACACTTCATAAATTTGGAACAATGAATCTGAAGAAGTTGGAAGCAACACTGGAAAACCTTTCTAACTATCGACCGATGGCGCTTGTGCTCCCCGCGTTATATTCGGAGTTGGAGGGCGAGGCTCTGGTTAATATTTTAAAAGAATTACAGAAAGTGCGTTACATTCGAGAGATTATAATCACCATGGGGCAGACTAACTCCGAGCAATTCCAGCACGCCAAGGAGTTTTTCCGGGTACTTCCTCAAAAGCATGCCGTGATATGGAACGATGGACCACGGATTCAGGCCTTTTATCAAAAGTTGGAAGAAGAGGGCCTCAGCGCTGGACCAGACGGGAAGGGCCGCAGCGCGTGGATCGCTTTCGGCTATGTCCTGGCTTGCATGGAATGCCATGGCATAGTATTGCATGATTGCGATATTGTCACGTATAACAGGCATTTGCTGGGAAGGCTAGCCTTCCCTGTCATGAGCCCTAACCTGGATTACGAGTTTTGTAAAGGTTATTATGCACGCGTTACAGACCGCATGATGGGAAGGGTGGTCAGGCTTTTCGTCACGCCGTTAATCCGGTCTCTGATTCAGATCATGGGGCGACTGCCGATCCTTGATTACTTCGACTCTTTCCGTTACCCCCTGGCCGGTGAGTTCAGCATGACCACAGACCTGGCTCTTGTCAACAGGATCCCTTCTGACTGGGGTCTTGAGGTGGGAGTGTTGGGAGAGATCTTGCGCAACGCAACCCCCAAGCGTATCTGTCAGGTTGAAATAGCGGATACGTATGAACACAAACATCAACCGTTGAGCCCCGATGATCCCGAGAAGGGCTTGTTAAAGATGAGCGTGGATATAGCCAAAACTATTTTTCGCAATCTCGCATCTATTGGACACGTCTTTCCCGGCGAGTTTTTCAAGAGCCTGCGCGCCACCTACCTTCGCCAAGCTCAAGATTTCATTGACAAATATTCCCACGATGCAGAGATTAACGGCCTGATCTTCGATCGACATCAGGAAGCGCAGGCAGTCGAGGCGTTCTGCAATGCCATCGAGCTGGCCGCGGAAATTATCGTAAAGGACCCACTGGGGCCACCCATGATCCCTATGTGGAACAGAGTGACATCGGCAATTCCGAATGTCCTCACCCAGCTAAAAGAGGCGGTGGAGGAAGACAACCGATAATTGAAATTTCGAATTCTTATAGATATAAGGAGGAATCGCTGAGAATGAAGTATGGGACAGCATTGCGCAGCTATGGAAACAAACGGATGGAAGAGATCGAGAGCGCTGATATTGTCGTTGGGATCCCTTGTTACAATAATGAAAGAACCATTGTGCACGTTATTCAGATGGTTTCCCACGGCCTTTTTGCCCATTATAAGGACATGCGATCAGTCATCATCGTGGCAGACGGCGGATCAACTGACGACACGAGGGAGGTTGCCAACGAATTTCAGCTTAAACCATGGCAGGAAAAGATGGTATTCATTTACCGCGGAATACCAGGAAAAGGGACTGCTCTTCGCTCCATTTTTGAAGCTGCACGCTTTTTTTCAGCAAAGGTCTGTATAGTGGTAGACTCGGATCTGCGCTCTATTAACTCGGATTGGGTGAAATATTTGGCCTATCCCGTGCTGGAAAAGGGATATCACTTCGTGGCCCCGATTTATTCCCGCTACAAGTACGATGGCACAATAACTAATAACATCGTTTATAACATGACGCGTTCCCTCTATGGCAAGAGGGTCCGCCAGCCCATTGGGGGTGATTTTGCGTTTAACGAGCAAATGGTTCATTATTTTGCCGAGCAAGATGTTTGGGAAACCGACGTTGCCCGCTTTGGGATCGATATCTGGATGACAACCACAGCACTGACTTTGGATTTGCCGATTTGCCAGTCCAATCTCGGGGTTAAAATTCACGATACCAAGGACCCCGCTGAATCCTTAGGCCCTATGTTCAGGCAGGTGCTCAACTCGTTATTTCGGCTTATGGAAAAACATGAGAGGGAGTGGGAAAAAATCCGCGGCTCTGAGGAAGTACCTGTTTTCGGCTTGTGTGATCTTATGGAACCCGAGCCTATCAAGGTGGATTACCGCAGGCTGGTTAAAGAATTTAGATTCGGATTTGACCACTTCCGCACCTTATGGAAAGAGATTTTCTCCAATGATGCATGGAACGGAATTGCCGAAGCCTATAAAAAGGACTTTGAGAACTTCAACTTAAGCGTGGATTCATGGATCAAAATACTTTATGAACTTGCCGCCACATTTCACCGGTGGCCAGACAACCGCCGCAAACTCCTTGAGATCACTACACCTCTTTACAATGCCCGTGTGGCCTCCTTCATTAATGAAAGCAAACACATGAACAATGCAGAGGCGGAGAGATTGGTGGAGGAACAGGCACAGGCCTTCGAGGATGGCAAAGATTATCTAATTTATATATGGGGTAATAATTGGAAAAAGGAGAAACCCCATTTTGAAATCGATTAGAAACAAAACACCGCTGACTTTTGGGCCTGAGCTTGTCATCTTCAGCGATCTTGACGGAACCCTACTCGATCACCATACGTATTCATGGGACGCTGCCCGTCCGGCCCTGGAACGCTGTAAGGCGCTTGGCGTTCCCGTGATCATTTGCTCCAGCAAGAGCAGGGCAGAGATTGAACACATTAGAAGGGAGATGGGCAATGATCATCCGTTTATCAGCGAAAACGGAGGAGGTGTTTACATCCCCGCTGCCGTGTTCCCTCCGCCGGATTCATCTCATTCGGGTCCGTTTTGGGTCTTGAAGCTGGGCATCCCCCACGATAAACTTCGCAAAGCACTGGAAAAGATCAGGGAAGAGACCGGGGTTGAAATTGCTGGATTCTCAGATATGGATGATGAAGAGCTAGCCAAATTGACAGGGCTGGAAGGCGATGCACTGGAACGGGCCCGGCAGCGCGAGTTTGATGAGCCTTTTACGATCCGCAACGAGACACCTGAGAAGGTATCTCAAGTCCAGGAGGCTATTCAGAAACTTGGTCTCGTTTACACCAAAGGCGGCCGCTTTCATCACATCACCGGCAATAATGACAAGGGTCGGGCCCTATGGAAGATCATGGAACTTTATAAAAGCTTCAACAGACTCGCAAAATCCGTGGCCCTGGGGGACAGCCTGAACGACCTTCCCATGCTGCACGCAGCGGACATATCCATTCTGGTCAAGAAATCTGATGGCACCCACGATCCAACAGTACGCTTACGCGGGCTTTTTCGGGCTGACGGCATCGGGCCACATGGCTGGAATGAAGAGGTTCTAAAATTATTGAAACAAATCGGCTCTGAATAGCTCCCAATATGTACACGCTGAACCTCATATCATATTTTATACAAATCCCTTTAACTTAAAAAAATTAAATCTTCAATAAAGATTAATGATGTCTTCGAGGGGGACGTGGGGTTGACTTCTTCTGAAGTGCGGGATCTCTGATGGCATTCTGTCCATAATCACAATCAGGCCGTATGGAACAACTGTCGCAAACGGGTTTTCTTGCCGCGCAGATGGTCCTTCCATGCCAGATAAGCTGGTGAGAGAACCGAGTCCAGCGGTTTTTGGGAATGATCCGCATGAGGTCCTGTTCTATTCGATCAGGATCCTTTGAGTTGGTCAAACCAATCCGGGCTGCCACCCGTCGGACATGGGTGTCCACCACGATCCCTGGAACGCCAAACGCTTCCCCCAGAACCAGGTTGGCCGTCTTTCGTCCCACTCCGGGAAGGGTGATCAACTCCTCAAGGGTAGCTGGAACTTCCCCTGCGAATCGCCGGGCCAGTTCAGTGCAACAGGCCTGTAAGGTCCGGGCTTTTTGCCGGAAAAACCCGGTAGGACGTATGGCCTCTTCAATCTCCGCTTGTTCTAACTCAGTAAAAGCTGCGGCATTGGGGTACTTGCAAAAGAGGTCAGGCGTTACCTGATTAACCCGCTCATCGGTGCATTGGGCGGAGAGTATGGAGGCTACCAGAAGCTCGAAAGGCGTTCGATAATCCAGCGCACATTTTGGTTCGGGATAGCTCGCCTCCAAGGATGAAAGAATTCGTTCGACGCGGCTTGCAGAAATAGTTGCCATCACTATTTTTTCAGGAATAGTTCATTGGATCAGAAGACCGCTCTTCCCACATGCAATGCCGTGTCACTCCCGCTTTATTATTCGTCCCGACCGCCCAGCACACCGGCCCGAAGCAGGAAGTAGACCAGTTGGAGAATGGCCGAAAGGGCCGCGGCCACGTAAGTCATGGCAGCTGCGGTAAGAACGTTGCGGGCGCCGCTCAGCTCATCTGTGCTTACCACACCGGTAGAGCGCAGCATGGCCAGTGCACGGCGGCTTGCATTGAATTCAACAGGGAGCGTTACGACCTGGAATAGCACGACTGTACCGAAAAAGATTATGCCGAAATTTACCAACGAGGCGGAATGCATCAGGAAACCGATGATTAAAAGGGGAAAGGCCAGGTTCGAGCCCAGCATTGTCATGGGAACCAGTGCGGTGCGCAACTTCAAGGGTGCATACCCGTCGGCATGCTGCAGGGCATGTCCTGCTTCATGCGCGGCAATGCCAACGGAAGCCATTGTCCGCCCGGAGTATACATCGGGAGAAAGCCGAAGAACCTTCTTGCCCGGATCGTAGTGGTCTGAAAGGAACCCCTGGGCTACTTCTACGTCCACGTCCATGATACCGTTGCGACGCAGGATTTCCGCTGCGGCCTGAGCCCCGGAATATCCGGAGGCGATAGAAGTGCGCGAATATCTGGAATAAGCGTTTTTGACCCATATCTGGGCGATGATGGCCAAGATAAGGGCAGGACTTACAATGATAAGATATAATGGATCAAAAAAAAGCATGCCTTTCGCTTCCTTTCCTTTTTATTACAAACCTTGTCTCTCTAATGCGGCACTCATACTGTTTTAATTGATAAAACACCTCATCGGATGAATAAGTTCCGATTATGGCTTGTCTTAGAGTTATTACTCTCAAATTGATTCTATTATTAAAATATAAATTCTATTCTTCAATACGTCAAGCAGCTCGCTTTTAAAAAATATCTGCGGAAAAAATTTCTATTTTTGTTTCAGGATCCTTCCACTCATTCGTGGAGAGACCTGCCTTGAGGCAGGTGTGTTCCAGAAATTTCTGACGGTCCCATCCTTGCTCGGTTGCCACCTGGGGCAGAAGAACCCCAGATCGATTTCCCTTGGTTATATAAATGCCATGCTTTCCCACCTGGATCTCATTGACATCCTTGATAACTCGAAGGGGGGTAAGAACAGATATTTCAAAGTCCAGATCCTTCAGTTCCTCAGCGGTAACCGGGGGAAATCGAGGGTCCCGAAACGCGGCCGCCTCGGCCATCTCCTGGATGGTAAAGGCAAGAGGCTTGATAGGCTGAATATATCCGATACATCCCCGGAGCATGCCGCTTTTATGTAGCGTCACGAAAGCGCCTCGCTTTTCTTGTAGCAAAGGGGGCAGCTCTTCCTGCTTGAATTCAGGAGGTTTCTCCCTCCGGGCGATACAGCAAACTGTTTCCCTCGCAATGCGAAGAAGGATCTCCTTTTCCTCCTGGTTAAGGCTTCTGTCCATGCCGTGTTGGTCGGATGAGCTGCCACTGGTGGAACCTGATAAGTGTTGAGAAGAGGAGTGTTCTGACCGGTCAACTGGGTTGTTGTTTTTTTCTTGAGTGATCACAGCCGCCATGTATCCCACCACACTCGACCTCTCCCCCGTTACGTCTCCGGAGTTGGCGTAATGCAACACACGGATGCTATTTGCACCCATCTTTCGGGCTGCCATCATTACAGTAAGCACCGGCCCACCACCACAGGCCTCTGTGCGCCTACGGGCCAGATCTTTGGACAGCCCGTCCACATCGAATGCCTTGATACGATCGATAAATCTTTGATCGAGTTCAGTGGCCTCCTCGTATGGATGGAAGTGCGACAGATCTGTGCTGGCTACCAATAAGACTTGTTGATTCTTTGTGGTAGCCACAATGGCATCAGCTAAAATCCGGCAATTATCTAGCCCTTGGTCACCCATGACAATGGGTACCAGTGAAAATTCTCCCAGTGCGCATTGAAGAAACGGCAACTGAATTTCCAACGAATGTTCTTGCGCGTGTGCCTGGGGAACGAAGTCGATGATAGGACTAGCGTCTATTATGGTTTTGCACAACTTCTCATCCACGGGAACAATACCCAGAGGTGTCTCATAGCCCCCGCGATTATATACAGAGGAACCTTTAAAATAATGTCGGTGACTGGGTGCCACGATAATCACACGTTTCAGGTCTGTGCCGATTAAAGCCTTGTAAGCGTGCGCGGCAACTTGGCCTGAATACATGTAACCAGCATGGGGACAAATCAGCGCCACAACCCTTCCCAATTTCTCCACTGCTGGTACATTGTTAAGATAGACTTCAATATCCTTTCGGAGCTTGATCGGATCGCCCGGGTACCACGACCCTGCGATAACAGATTTTCGGATGGGTTCCATATCGGCACCTCCCCGACGACTCCCGGATTCCAGCCTTTTGTGCATGGTCCACGCAGTGCCCACCAGCGCCAGAATCAGGAGGATCACGATTATTAAATATTTCACTTTCATAGGCTCCATTTCCACTCTTAATCAATTAATTCTAATGCAAAATTAATCCGTTTTCAAGAAAATTGTCTTGGGAGCGAAAATGAATAAAGCCGAATGTAGGAAGCTATTGGATGAACAGGCTAGGTGGGTTGGCTTATATGTGATTTGTGATTAATGCATCCTCTCCTTCCGAAACGCTATGATATTTTTGTAAAATCTGTTTTTTCCACAAAAACGGTGGATAAGCTGTGTGTAAAAGTGTGGATTAATCTCCTAACTTGGCCAGATTTTGAAACTTTGTTCTATTTGCCCAAAGCATGTGCAGTCAAATATTATCAATAATATCAATTGATTATATTCTTTTAGCCAGAGATGCCAGAGGAATTGCCTGAGGAAAAAGATAACTCATGTTTATGCCCATAACCAGCGGAAAAATAAGAAGAATTAATTTCCCGCTGAAAAATTATTCGGAATTGTGCAAGTAGAATTGTATTTCTGAGTAAAAATGTGGAGAAGGAAAAAATAAAGTGGTTGTTTATTATTTAAAACACGCGATGAATCTACGAATAGACCGATCGTATGTTCTTTCAACCTCGGGCGGGAAAACGCATCCTGGCAACTCATTCATTTTTCGATGATAAACAATGCACTCACAGCATCGTCCTTTTCGAGAACACGGCTCATAAGTACAGGTGCACTGTTCCTTATTTTTTGAAATATTACAATCCATGAGTACTCCTCCCTGGTTAGAGCAATTCACGGGAACAATGGGACCGATTCGAGTCCGCTGCGCTCAGGAAGCCCGAACTGGATGTTCATATTCTGAACCGCGGTGCCCGAAGCCCCTTTAACCAAGTTATCAATTGCTGACAGGACTATGGCGCGGTTCGCTCGTTGATCTACACAGAGGCCTAGGTCGCAAAAATTTGAACCTCGGACCATGGCCACATCAGGCAGGCAATCTGTTGGAAGAACGCGGACAAAAGGCTCGTTCTGATAAAATCGACGATACGCCTCCAGAAGCTCATCGGGGCTGGCAGGCCTGACCAAATCAATATAAAGGGTGGCCAAAATGCCACGATCTATGGGGATCAGGTGCGGCACAAATGTGACTGAGAATTTATCGCCTGCGATATCGGCCAGCTCTTGCTCCATTTCCGGAAGATGTCGGTGTCGGGGAACGCTGTATGCTCGAAGTGCCTCGTTGACTTCACAGAAGGAAAGAGACTGCTTGGGTGATCGCCCGGCTCCGCTTGTTCCGGATTTCGCATCGGCAATCAGAGCATTCCCCTTCACCCAACCATCACGCACCAAGGGCGCAGCCCCCAGGATCACTGCAGTCGGATAACATCCAGGGTTGGCAATGAGATTTGCAGAGGTAATGGCTGCGCGGTAAAGCTCTGGAAGACCATATACAGCCTTTTCCAGCAATTGCGGTGCAGTGTGTGGGATATACCATTCCTCATAAACAGCGCGATTTTTCAGACGAAAATCAGCGGAAATATCGATAACCTTTTTCCCTTCTTCCAGAAGCACGGGGACCGCTTCCATGGCTGTCCCGTGGGGGACGGCGGTAAAAACTACATCGGCTTTCGCTGCTATGAGTTTCAAATCGGGAGCCTCGCACCTAATCTCCAGCAAGCCACGAAGCGATGGAAAAGCATCTTCGATAGGTCGGCCTGCGTATTGCCGCGAGGCGAGGGCAGTAATTTCAACTTCCGGATGACCGAGAAGGATTCTGACCAATTCCACTCCGGCGTAACCGGTAGCTCCTATTATGGCTGCTCGAATCATATTGTTGCTCGCTTAAAATCTTTGGGTGAGGGTGCAAAGACTTATCGCTTGCTTTGGATGAACTCTTCTCTGCCTGGTAAATCCTAATAAAATCGGATGCTTTGTGGAATGAAGATAAGCCTTAACGCTTGGAATATTGGTAGCTGGCCCTTGCGCCCCGCTTGCCGTATTTCTTACGTTCTTTGATGCGGGAATCTCTTTTAAGAAATCCGGCGCGCTTTAGGAGATCCCTAAACTCAGGATTGACTTCCAGCAATGCCCGGCTGATGCCATGCCGGACGGCATCGGCCTGGCCGAATATGCCTCCTCCTTGGACATTGACTTTGATGTCGAGCTTGCCCAGCATGCCCGTCAACTGGAGCGGCTGCATAATGAGATGCCGGCCACGTTCTATTGGGAAATAATCTTCCAGATTCTGCCGGTTGACCTCGATGCCTCCTTCTCCGGGCCGCACCCAAATCCTTGCAATAGCGGTTCTTCGTTTTCCAACAGCATGATATTGTGTTAAACCCATAATTCCCTTCCATTCACGTTTAAGAAGATACTCACTGTACCGGTTTTGCAGCAGAGTTTTCAGAGATTCAGCGATTCCGGTTTCTGCGCTTGATGGGGATGTTCCTTTCCAGCATAAACTTTTAGTTTTTTAAACATCTTGCGACCTAATGGATTCTTAGGAAGCATCCCCTTGACTGCCTTTCGTATGAGATCTTCGGGACGTTTGTCTCGAAGTTTTTCCGCCGTGATGGATTTAATTCCTCCAGGATAACCTGTGTGGTGGTAATAGACCTTTTGCTTCCACTTTTTTCCTGTTAAATGAACTTGATCGGCATTAATCACAATGACGAAATCACCCGTGTCCACGCTGGGAGTAAAAAACGGCTTATGCTTTCCCCTCAAGATGTACGCGATTTTACTGGCCATTCGTCCGAGTGTCTTTTCCCGTGCATCAACCAGAAACCATCTCCTTTCGATCTCATCTTTTTTGGCATGATATGTTTTCATGGATCACTTCCCCGGAAATTAAAATCCGTATATAAAAGACTTATTACCATGTGTTTTTTTCGAGCAGGCCTGTAATTATAATGGCTGCATCTAACTCGTAAATAATACCCACTGCATCCATCAAAACGAGGCCGGGCATATCGCCCGGCTTCAATATTTGACCTCGCAGGTAAAATAATTTTTGGAAGCGAACATTCTTTTTATTATTCTGTATATAAAAACAAAACAGCAAAAATGTCAAGGTTGTTTTTTGATTCTTTGTTTTTTATTTAAGAGATTATCTCCACCAGGGATCATATTCTCTCACACTCACGTCATCCGACCGTTTCCCCTCAACAAAGCGATAAAATCTCAATGGACTTTCATAAACCCATTGGTAAACGGCCTTTTTTTTCGGTGCACTCCAAAAATGTATGACGAACTTCGGCATTCCCTGCTCCTTGAACAGGGCTTTCTCATCTGGAGAAAGGTCCTTGAGATCGATCTCGACCACTTCCCAGCGGTTTTTATTAGGGGTTTTTCCCCACTGGCTCACATAAGATGGCTTGCCGATGGGGGCGCATGCTACCCATAAAAACAAAATTGCAGCGAAGCCAGTGATAACGATTATTGAACTTCTTATTCTCATTAGTTTGATAATTACCGCTTCCTGGAAGGCAACAATTTTTCCCAGTAGATCAGTATTGGACTGGCAATAAAAATGGAAGAATAGGTACCGACGATAATCCCCACCATCAAGGCAAAAGCGAAATCATTGATAATACTTCCACCTAGGACAAACAAGGCAATCACAACGAACAATGTTGTAAGTGCCGTTAGGATGGTTCGGCTCAACGTTTCGTTAATGCCCCGATTGATTATCTGCTGATATAACTCCCTGCGCCTTTTACGCAAGCTTTCCCTGATCCTGTCGTACACAACGATTGTGTCATTAAGGGAGTAGCCAATTATGGTTAAAATGGCAGCGATGATAGCCAGGGAAATCTCCCGGTTGGTCAACGAGAATGCACCAACTGTAATGATCACGTCGTGTATGAGGGCCAGAATGGCTCCTATTGCATATTTGAACTCAAAGCGCCATGCAATATAAATAAGAATTCCCCCCAGGGCGAAAATGATGGCCCAAGTACCCTTGCGCCTGAGATCTTTCCCAACCTTGGGGCCCACCATCTCCACCCTGCGGATCTCAAGGTTGCCTTTTCCGAATTTCTGTTCCAGAGCTTCACGAATCATTTCCGACAAACCTTGCAGGTCTGGAGATGATTGCACCATTCGTAGCAAGAATTCGTTGTTCGCCGCTGATCCGAAGCGCTGGATCATCACAGTGTCGACATTTGCAATGTTAATCTGGTTCCTTATATCAGAGGTACTTGTGGGTTTCTTGAACTTCACTTGAACGATGGTTCCGCCCGTAAAATCGATCCCATAATTGGGACCACCGTGAAAAATCAAAGAGATGATAGTGACGAGGATTAAGAACCCAGAAAATAGTAATGCGTATTTCTTAATGGCCATGAAATTAATGTTAATATCAGACTTGATAATTTCTATCATTTTTATCTCCACTCATCGCACAACTCAGATATTTAACCTGCGGACCCGAACCCGCGTTAAGAAATAATCGTATATTGTCCGGGTAACTATCAGGGCGGTGAAAAGGCTGCAAATTATCCCAACGCTCAAAGTTACGGCAAATCCCTTGATTGGACCTGTCCCAAACTGAAATAGCACTACAGCGGCGATCAGGGTTGTGATGTTGGCGTCTAGAATGGTCGACAAGGCCTTTGAATAGCCGCCTTCGATGGCAGCGCGTGGTGTTTTCCCCACGCGGACTTCCTCCCGGACCCTTTCATAGATCAATACATTGGCATCCACAGCCATGCCTATGGTCAATATGATCCCCGCAATGCCAGGAAGGGTCAGAACAGCTTTGAAGCCTGCCATGACCGCCACGATTAAAATAATATTAAGGAGCAGTGCGATATTGGCCACGAGTCCGCCCAACCTATAATAAAAGATCATGAAGCCCACCACGGCGATGCTGCCCATGATCATTGATATGATTCCCTGGCGGATAGAATCGCGTCCCAGGGAAGGACCCACTGTCCGGTTTTCCAGTATTTTCACAGGGGCTGGTAGCGATCCTGCTCTTAGCACAATAGCCAGATCACGTGCCTCTTCTATGGTGAATTGACCTGTAATCTGGGCTTCTCCTCCCGATATCCGTTCCTGTATCACTGGAGCGGAATACACATTATTATCCAGTACAATGGCCAGCCGCTTCTTTACATTGGCAGCAGTGATGCGGTCGAACATTCGGGCCCCTCTGGAATCAAACTTCAATTTCACATAGGGTCGGTTGAACTGGCTGTCGATGCGCACCTTCGCATCCACAAGCACTTCCCCGGTCATTAGTGTCCTCTTTTTCAGCAAATATGGCCTGCGGATTGTACGACCGGTGCTTGGATCCGTGATTTTTTGATATAGTATTTCATCACCGGGCGTAATGCCAGACTTCATAGCCTCCTCGGGAGTCATATCTTCGTCTAGCAGCTTGAATTCAAGCAAGGCCGTTCGCCCGATCAGATTAATGGCACGGTTGGCATCCTTTATGCCGGGCAATTGGATAAGTATTCGATTGCCTCCCTGAGGAGCGATCTCGGGCTCGCTTACTCCAAACTGGTCAATACGGTTGCGTATAGTCTCCAGACCTTGATCCACGGCGAATCTTCGAATCCTCTCGGCCTCTTTATCGGCCATAGTGAGCATCAGTGAGATCCTGCCATTACCATCGCTAACCACGTGCTCCCGAAAGTAGGGGAATCGTCGGTCTAGGATGCTGTCCAGCTTTTCTTTTGCATCATCCCCAGTAAGCTCAACAAAAATTTGGCGATTGCCCTGGCTTTCCACCCGCTTATATCGCACCCTTCGGTCCCGCAAAGCTTCTTTCATCTCCTGGGAAATTCGCTCCAAGCTGCTATTCACCGCCTCTTCAGCCTCCACCTCCAGTATCAGGTGCATCCCTCCCTGCAAGTCTAGGCCCAGGCGGACTTTGTCCACATGATTTTTCCATACATTAGGAAGGTAATCGATGAATGTGGGTGAGGCATAAAAAAGGGCCACCACCATAATAATCAGAATAAGAAGAATTCTCCACTTGAGATTTTCGCTCATTGAATCTACTCCCAAATATAACTAGTGTCGATCCGGAAACCCTTTTATCATTTTCTGTCATGGGCAAGGGGAAAAAGCCGCTGCAAAATATATCTCTTAATTTCAGCAAATTACGAATTATTTTTTCTCCCCTTTTCATTGCTTTTAGGTAAAAAAAGCAATTTCCGGATGAACACTAACTAGCTGGATTCCGGTAGCGCTATAGATCTTGCACCATAAAAGTAACTGTGCCCTGGAGGCGACATACGAAATGATCCGTGCTTTTGTTGAAGAAAATCGGTCAATCTTCTTTTTCTTCTTTTGCAGAGCTGCTCGTAGAAGCAAGAGGCGAAAGAGGGATCACTCCAGCAATCTGATTACGAGAGACCTTTACCCGGACCTTCTCCGCAATTTCCAGCGTAACGATGTTGTCCGCTAGCGCGGTGATCTTGCCGTACATCCCACCCGCGGTCATAACTTGGTCACCCTTCTTAAGGCGCTCCAACATTATTTTGTGAGTCTTTGCCTTTCTCTGCTGTGGACGAATGAGCAAAAAATAAAAAATGGCAAAGATGGCAATTAACGGAAACAGTGAGGTCATGCCACCCCCGCCTCCTCCCCCTGGAGCCATTGCATATGCGATGTCAGTGAACAACAGAGATTACCTCCTGTTTTTTTTAAATGTATTACCTATTACCCGCAATTATAAGCTGAGTGACTCAGCCTAAAATGCCTCAAAGTTTTAATCGAAAAAACGAGCGTTTTCATGAATCGATTATGAATCTTGCGAATGAAATAAAAGATAAAGGGTTATAAGGAAACAGCCTGCCGGGTGTCCTCTTCCGACCTATCCTGGCGAAGTCTGTAAAATTTACGGCGAAAATCCGCGTATCTTCCCTCCCGTATGGCTTCTCGAATCCCTTTCATCAACTCGAATATATAAAATAAATTATGAATGGTATTGAGCCGCATAGCAAGAATTTCTTTTGCCTGGTACAGGTGCCGCAAGTAAGCTCGACTATAGTTTTTACAAGTATAACATTGGCAACTTTCATCCACTGGTGATTCATCAGATGCATACCGGGCATTTTTAATGGAAAGCCTTCCCTTATGGGTCAAAAGCAGGCCATTGCGTGCACCACGCGTGGGCAAAACACAATCAAACATGTCAGCTCCCAGGGCGACGCATTCTACCAAGTCCTCCGGCGCCCCCACGCCCATCACGTAACGGGGGTAATCCACTGGAAGCTTTTGCAACGTATGATCCAGAATCTCAATCATTATGGTTTTGGGTTCTCCCACGCACACACCACCCACCGCATACCCATCGAATCCGATTTCCTGAGTGGCCTCCGCGCTCTGACTTCTCAGGTCTGCATATATGCCTCCTTGTACAATACCGAATAATGCCTGGTCAAGGGTTTTCTTGGTGCAGCGGCATCTTTGGGCCCATCGGAGGGTGAGTAGCATGGATTCTTCGGTCTCCTTCCGGGTAGCCGGATAACAAAGGCATTCATCCAGGCACATTATGATGTCAGCCCCGAGATCCTCCTGGATCTCCACAGCCATCTCAGGTGTTATGAAGTGCATGGAACCATCCAAATGCGACCTGAAATGCACACCTTCTTCTGAGATTTTCCGCAGATCCGCCAGGCTGTAAAGCTGGAATCCACCACTGTCAGTCAAGATTGCCTTATCCCAATGCATAAAGCGGTGCAACCCACCCATTTCCCGGATCAGCCCCACTCCAGGCCGCAGATAGAGATGGTATGCATTGGCCAGGATCACACGACCGCCTGCTTCCTGTATCTCTTCTGGTGTGAGAGCCTTGACGGCCGCCTGTGTTCCAACGGGCATAAAGAAAGGGGTTTCAACCGAACCGTGAGGCGTGATCAGAAGCCCCAACCGGGCATGCGTCAGATTGTCCATATGAATTAATCTAAAGTTATTCATTAAACAATAATTAATTATCCTTTAATATTATTCGATAAACATGGCATCCCCATAACTGTAAAAACGGTACCCCAACTGGACAGCCTCCAGGTAAGCTTCCAGAATAATTTTGCGCCCGGCGAAGGCGCTGACCAGCATCAACAGCGTGGAGCGCGGCAGGTGGAAATTGGTTATCAGGGCATCTACGATCCGAAACCGATGCCCAGGCCGGATGAAAAGGTCCGCCCTTCCCGAGCCGGCGGATATCCTCCGGCCTGAGAGTCCTGCATGCTCCAGCGCCCGAGTGGTGGTTGTTCCCACCGCCACTATCCGGCGGCCTTCAGAGCGCGCATTATTGATGGAGGCCGATGTCCTGGCCGGGATCGTATAGAACTCGGAATGCATGCGATGTCGCTCAATGTTTTCATCCCTAACCGGGAGAAAAGTTCCGATGCCAACATGTAGGGTAAGGTAGCAAATCTCAATCCTTTGCTCCATGATATTCTGCAGCAGCCTCTGGGTGAAGTGCAAGCCAGCCGTGGGAGCAGCGGCTGCGCCAATGTTTTTGGCGTATACGGTTTGGTATCGCACCCGGTCTTCTAGCTCCTGGATGCCATTTCCGTTGCGCTGGATATAAGGCGGCAGTGGAGTTTTCCCCACTTTCAAAAGAGTTTGCCAAAAGGATCGTTCCATTGGCTCAAAGTGGACGACCCACATGCCATCACGGGTTCTGTTCCGGATCTCACATTGGAGCCCCCCCGCGAAATGAATGCGCTGTCCGATGCGCATGCGAGCAGAAGGACGAACGAGGCACTGCCACGTGAGGCTCGTCTGTGGACAGGCTCGCCCTTCCGGGCTTTCGGGTTCCGTGAGAAGCAATTCCACTCGCCCGCCCGTATCTTTTAAACCATTCAGTCGACCTGGAATAACGGAAGTATCATTAAGTACCAGAAGGTCCCTTGGTCGAACATATTTTACAATTTCAAAAAAACGAACATGATGACGCTTTCCATCCCCTCGGCGGATCACCATTAGCCGCGAATGATCGCGTTGAGCCAGAGGATGTTGGGCAATGGATGTTTTGGGAAGATGGTAATCGAAATCACTTAATCTCATGAGAATACACTTATGGGTTCTTTTTATCGCAAGCGGCAAACTCGTGACCTGAAAACGCACTTTCGCGAACTCATCTAAGGCTTATGCGCGAAAACCGCCTGTACTTTTTTCAATTCCTTTCCTTCACCCCATCTCCCGAGCCACATACAAGATCAACAATCCCACTCCTATGATAATCAATCCGAACACACGCAGCTTACTGTCCGGCACGTTTACAATGTGAGTTAAAAACTCCTTTACTCTCTCCGGGAAGGCGAAATAGGGTAGTCCCTCAACCACCAAAACCATTCCTAGCACCGAAAGAAAATACTTCATGGACATTCCCGATTGCTTGTTCTTCAACGATCGATCTAGGAGAGACCTCCGGGGTTATTCGTGACCCAATCTTCCAACTCAATCATTCTTCGATGCATGAGCCAGTTCCATAAGCAAGCCGCTTTTTCCACTCCTCTATCATCTCCAGCGCCCTTTGTGACAGAAGACGGCGTCGCTCGTTTTTGTTGACCCGAAAATTTTCGAGCTGCTTAAAGAGGCCAAATGTGACGTTCATGGGCTGGAAATGCTTTCCATTTCCACTGGTAATGTGTCTTATCAGCGCCCCATGGGCGGTCTCGGGGGGCGGGTGAATAATGGGTAATCCGCGGAATTCTCTTGCGGCATGGATTCCGGCTATGAGCCCAATGGCAGCGGATTCCACATAGCCCTCAACTCCGGTAATCTGGCCCGCCAATCGGACGCTGGGCACCCCTCGCAGCCTGAGATCGTTCTCCAGGCATCTTGGCCCGTTGATGAAAGTATTGCGATGTATGCTCCCAAGTCGTGCGAAGGTAGCACATTCTAGCCCCGGGATCATGCGAAAAATTCTCTCCTGTTCCCGGTAGGTCAATTTTGTCTGAAAGCCCACCAAATTATAAAGGTTTCCTCCGGCATCTTCCTGTCGCAGCTGCACCACAGCGAATGGGCGCTTTCCTGTCCTGGGGTCCCGTAAGCCTACCGGTTTCATCGGCCCGAAGAGCAATGTATCGGGTCCTCGCTGTGCCATGACTTCAATGGGCAGGCACCCTTCAAAATACGGAATGTCCTCAAATTCACGTGCTTTAACTTTTTCGGCATGAATGAGGGCCTCCCAAAATCGACGGTACTCCTCCTCGTTCATGGGACAGTTAAGGTAATCACCTTCGGTGTCCCCCTTATTATAACGCGAGGCCCTAAAAATCACCATGTGATTCAGGGACTCTCCCTCCACTATGGGCGAAATGGCATCGTAAAAATACAGAGAGCTTTCCCCTGTCATTCGGGCCAGATCGCTGGCAATTTCATTGGATGTGAGAGGGCCCGTGGCGATGATACGTAGAGTTTTCCCTTCAACTTGTGTGACGTGCTGGCGCCTAATTTCCACAAGGGGATGCTCTTCTAATGTGCGGTTAACAAATCGGGAAAATTCCGCGCGATCAACAGCGAGTGACCCTCCTGCAGGAACCCTTGTGGCATGGGAGGCCTGCATAATCAGCGATCCCATTCGTCGCATTTCTTCTTTTAGAACTCCGACGGCGTTCTGCAAGCTGTTAGAGCGAAAGGAGTTGCTGCAAACCAACTCTGCAAGGTCGTGGATACGATGGGCAGGAGAAAAATGTTTTGGCTTCATCTCGAAAAGCACGACGCGAACACCTCTCTGGGCTGCCTGCCATGCAGCCTCACAGCCCGCCAGCCCACCCCCTACGATCTCTATGATTTGTAATCCATTCGGCGTAAAAAATATTTGGGACATCAGGTGATTGTTCTTAAATTTCAGATACTTCGCCCGATTTTGAGTATCCGCAATCTTTCTGCGGACATTCCAATCGGAAGCCTTTTCGATCCCTTTTCTCGACCAGGAAAGGGAAGCCGCATTGTTGGCAAGCCTCGGGCACGGGACGATCCCAAAGTGCATATTGACATTTTGGATAATTGTTACAACCGAAGAAAGTCTTTTTCGTCCTGCGAGAAGATTTTTTATAGATCTCACCATCTTTACATTGAGGACACTGAATCCCTGTGGGCTCAGGATCCATCGTGCGCAGCAATGAGCGAGTATTTCTGCAATTGGGGTAACCCGAGCATGCGAGGAATCTTCCGTACTTTCCTTCCCTCACCAGCATCGGCTGGCCGCATTTTTCACATGGCTCCACATCGGGGGGAACCTCTTGTTCTTCTTCCCCCTGATCCCTATCTTCGGGAATTATGTTTCCATCCTTATCCTTGCGGAAATCCTTAGCATTTTTGCAACTCGGATAACCCGAGCAAGAAAGGAAGTCTCCATTTCGGCCCCAGCGGATAACCATCGGACGCTCGCATAACTCGCAGGTTATATCTGTAGGGATATCTTCATGTCGTAATGTCTCCATGGCCACCTTTGCCTTTTCCATTTCCTGCTTGAAGGCGGTATAAAAATCATCCAGCGTTTGTACCCAAGTGGTTTTTCCCGATGCCACCCTATCCAGCACCTCTTCCATTTGTGCAGTAAACTCAACGTTTAAAATATTCGGGAAATTTTCCACAAGTAGGCCGTTGACCCGCACACCCAGCTTTGTGGGGTGAAAGCTCCCTTTCATGACCTCGACGTACTTCCGATCACGTATATTCGAAAGGATAGCGGCATACGTACTTGGACGGCCTATCCCATTTTCTTCCAGTTCTTTAATGAGGGTGGCTTCGGTATAACGGGGTGGCGGCTGGGTAAAGTGTTGCTTGGGCAATATCTTAATCAGCCTGAGATTTTCACCTTTCTGCAGAAGCGGGAGACTCTTTTCCCCATCTTCTTCATCTTCATCTCGACCTTCGATGTATACCTCCATAAAACCGCGGTACTTTATAATGTATCCCGTAGCCTTCAGCATGAACCTGTCGCCTGCTAAAATCCATGCGGTAGTGGTATCCATCACTGCCGGCTTCATCTGGCTGGCCACGAATCGATTCCATATGAGCCGATAAAGACTCAGCGTATCGCGGTTGAGGAAAGGCTCAAGGCTTTCGGGGCTCCTGTCCATCGAAGTGGGTCGGATAGCTTCATGGGCTTCCTGGCTTCCCTTCCTTCCTTTGAACATTTTTGGGCGCTCCGGCAGGGCATCCTGTCCGTATTTTTTAGCAATGTAGTCCCGCACGTCTTTAAGAGCCTCTGCAGAGACTCGTGGGGAATCCGTTCGCATATAGGTAATTAGTCCCACTGCACCCTCATCTCCAAGCTCCACACCTTCATATAGACGCTGGGCCAGCATCATGGCCTTACGAGCAGGAAAGCGGAGTTTACGGTATGCCTCCTGCTGCAACTTGCTGGTAATGAAAGGGGCGCTTGGGTGGCGCAGACGTTCTTTTCTTTCAATCTTTTCAATCCGAAAGGGACATGCTTTAAGTTCCTTGACAATAGCCTCAGCTTCCTCCTGTGTGCGGATGGTGGTCTTGCGACCATCAATTTTTTCCAAGCCGGCCTCAAATTGTCCTGACTCAGCCTCAAGGCGGGTGTTAATGGTCCAATACTCCTCTGATACAAAATCCTGGATCTCTTTATCCCGCTCACACACCAAGCGAACGGCCACGGATTGAACCCTTCCCGCGCTCAACCCTGATTGCACATTTTTCCATAAAAGCGGGCTGATCTTATATCCCACCAATCTATCCAGAAGCCGTCGGGCCTGTTGAGCACCATATTTATTCGGATCCAACCGCTTTGGAGATCCTAGGGCCTCTTTGATGGTCTTTTGACTCAGGTCATTGAATAAAAGCCGATGGACCTGCTTATTCCGATTTTCTTGGTCGCGTATTTTCGACTCCAGATGAAACGCGATTGCCTCTCCCTCCCGGTCAGGGTCTGTTGCCAGGTAGATTTTTTTGGATTTCTTAGCATCTTTCCTGAGTTCGTTGAGAATCTTCTGCTTGCCGCGAATAACTTGATATTCCGGTTCGAAACCCTTTTCAATATTGATGGCCAGCCGGTTTTTGGGAAGATCCATAACATGGCCCACTGTTGCTTTGACGATAAATTGGTCCCCAATATATTTTTTTATAGTACGGGCCTTAGCAGGCGACTCTACAATGACTAGCGATTTTTCCATGATTACTCCATTTTACTGAATATAAGAGATCCTCTTTATTATAACTTTATTGGGGGGCATTAAAGAAATCAGAGTTTGACAAACAGCTTTCCCGGCAATTGCTTTATATAGCCTTTTAATTCCAATTCGAGGAGTATTCCAGTGGCAAGCCCAGCACTCACTCCAGCTTCTTTTAATAGAGAATCGATATGCTGGGGCGCACGTTCCATGACATCCATAATCCGCCTGGCTTCTGGTGAAAGTTCGTTGTATGGAATCTCTTTGGGAACATAATCGCCCGGAGTGGCCAGTGCCTGAGGGAAGATCTCTTCCAAAACGTCGTTGGCGCATTCAACTAGCTTGGCCCCTTGTTTTATCAGATTATGTGTTCCCTGGCTCCGGGTTGAGCTCACCATTCCCGGAACCGCGAAAACCTCTCGGTTTTGTTCCAGAGCCAGACGGGCGGTGATCAGCGAACCACTTCGGGCAGAAGCCTCTACCACGATGACTCCTAAAGACATGCCACTGATGATTCGATTCCTTCGGGGAAAGTTTAAAGGCTCTGGAGGCACACCTGGCGGCAGCTCGGTTATCACAGCGCCTTTGTCCTCAATCCTCTTAAACAGATCTTTGTTCTCACGTGGATACATAACGTCTATACCGCATCCCAGCACGGCGATTGTTCGTCCTCCAGCCTGAAAAGCACCCCAGTGCGCCGCAGAGTCGATTCCACGTGCAAGACCACTTATGATAACAAGACCCCGCAGGGACAGGTCCCTGCTGAGCTGCTGGCAGGCTCGCACACCGTAGGCCGATGCATTGCGCGAACCCACCATGGCCACTGCCAGATCATCGCTCCTCCGCAACTCGCCCCTGACATAGAGAAAAGGCGGTGGATCTTCGATCTTCTTCAGATTGGCCGGATAGTTTTCATCATTTATGGTTACCAGTCGAGCGCCGACCTTTTCCATTACTGCAATCTCTCGCTCTATTTCGCACTGGACTTTTGTTAGACCAAGGTTCAATGGAAGCTGAATTGCTCGCAAATCCGGCACGGCTTTCAATTGGTCCGGCCGCGCTTCAAAAACGGACATAGGGGACTTGAAATGCCGGATCAAACGCAAGTATGTTTTCGTTCCTACACCAGGGATACGGGCCAGCGCCAACCAATTATACCATTCTTTCTTCATGCCTCGAGTACATCTCCAATTTAATCAGTATATCGTCAGTAAGTTTTCAGTCAAGCTTTTTTGGATAACTCCCGGGTTCAAAGTGTTTCTCGAGGAAAATTTCTCACGCAGGAATTATAGAAGTGCTGCAATGTCAACTCCCACGGTGGGAGTCCCTAACCAGAACGAGCGTTTATAGATTTAATAGTGAGAATACAGGATGGATGCTGGAATCGACGAAAAAAAGCCGCGTTTCGTATGACAATTAAGTCACTGAAATGCGGTTCTATCAATTCGCTTTTTAATCCAGAAAAAGCTCCCAAGATTGGCCGGGGTAAAGCATTTTCATCTAGCGGAGATTATTGCCGCAAAGGAAAAAACTTGCGTTATTTTAATCAAACACTATTTCTGAATTATTCAACCTGGCTTGCGAAGCTATACCCCACATGAATCGATTCATCACTTTCCAGAATGACCGCGGTAGAGGTTTTTTCCATTGATCCTGCAATGATTAATTTTCCAATGTTTCGCGAGGGAAGTTGGGCAGAATCACCTTGAGGAAATTTTTGGATGGTGTCTCCGCTAAGGACGATGGAAAGGACGTGCCCTCGTTCCAAGCCATTGGCACTTCCCCGGTCGAGGAAGACCAAGTCATTCTTGCTCAGCTCAGTCTTTTCATCTGCCGTTGCAATAATTGTTCCCTCAACAAAAGGAGCTTTTTCGAGAATCTTGATTTTTGCGCCTGGAATCTTAAAAGCCGCCACTGGTGTCTTAGGGGGGATCTCCTGATATGCCTCTTCGATGATGCCCTCATAAAATCCCTCCCGAAAATCACGAATATCGATCAGACCCAGCAGATTAATCATGTAACCCATGAATTTTCGGGACACCGGATGGTAAATGGGCTCAGATTGCTTATAGGCATAAACGCTGGACCCGGTCTCCAGGCCCATACCAGTTTCCTGGGAAAGATAGACACCATCTCTATCGCCCAGAAATGGCTTACGATAGACACCGCGTTGGATATACCCGGCAGGCTGCACTGGCACAGGGGAAATAAAAGAACCATAATTGCCCATGGCTAAGAAAAATTTTTCCGGTGGCGGAGGAACCTTCTCCACGGGAACAGCAGGAGGCGGTGGTGGAGCCGGAGCAACCTTTTCCTCCTCGACTTTTATTATTGGAAAAGGGGTCAGCCGAATCTTGTTCCCGGGATAGATCCAGTGAGGATTAAGTATCCGGGGGTTCCACTGCCATAGCTTGGGCCAATCAAAGGGATTTCCAAAATAATGTTCGGAAATGTCCCATAATGTGTCTCCTCGGGCGATGATGTGATATCGCACACCCCCCTCTTCAATGGTCATCCATTTGGTTGGAGCTTCCTGCGCCTCAGCGTTAGTAATCAATAGAAGGGGCATAACTAACGCCATAATACCTAACCACGCAATGATGGATCGTCTCAACGGTCTCCTCCCTTAAAATTAAATCATTCCAAGAGATTTTCTAATTTACATAGTTGCCATGATGTAATAATGACCGATTACCATACCTAACGCAACTAATATTATATCGAAAAATACACTTTTTTGTATATTTTCTTATTCTTTAACATGCGAAATCAATATAATTTTTTGTACAATTTGTCAAGAACATTTTTAGGGCATAGTTAGATTATCAGGAGTTTCTATAAAAATAAACGCAAGGTAGTGCAAAGTATCTTGTGTAAGAAGTGATCTATTTTTTGTCCGTATCCTCGCCGCATCTAAACCCCAGATTATTATTCCATGTAATAGGCCTCAGAAATATGCGAGAAGCGGAGCGGGTATACAAAGGATTGCCATAAAACCAGGAGCCTCCCCTTGCGACTCGATGATAAGCCTTATCAGGCCCTTTGGGATTCCGATAAGAACTCTTTTCGTAATAATCAGGCTCATACCAATCATTGCACCATTCCATAACATTACCACCCATATTGTATATTCCATACCCGTTTGAAGGATATGAGCCGACCTGAACAGGATCCGCATCCCAGGGAAGGGCAATCCGTGCTTTGGACCGATCGTAAAATCGACCGAAGGGATATTTGAACCCTTGTGGTCCTCGAGCTGCTTTTTCCCATTCGGCTTCTGTTGGAAGCCTTTTTCCTGCCCATCGTGCATATGCTGTGGCATCTTCCCAAGTGACTTGTACCACAGGATAATCCATTTTGTCTTCAATGGTGCTCTCCGGGCCCCATGGATGCCGCCAGTCCGCGCCAGAAATCTTGCGCTGATCATGTCCAACCATGACGAACCCGATGCCTACCCACTCCGCCTGGGTAATATGTCCAGTCTCTTTGACGAACCGGGCAAACTGGGCGTTGGTAACCTCGTATTTATCGATCCAATATGCATCAAGGTAAATTTTGTGCCGCGGATGCTCACTCTTCTTCCCTTCTTTTTCTGGACTTCCCATCAAGAATTCACCCGCCGGGATCAATACCATATCTTTCCTCCATTCCTCGCCCCTGGCTTCGGCCCAGCAAGGCTTATCGAGTAAAATAATTAATCCGGCCCAAATACCAATTATAACCATACACCATCTGCTCATCCCTAAACTCCTTCTTTTTCGACCTGCAAAACTTTCAATCTTTATATTTATTGGAAATCAGAGGAAATAACCATAGTATCCAATTTTATGGATGTAAATAAATTTTTCGATAGAATTGAACTAATGGCATGGGGAAAAGTTTCAACCCCGATTCTATACCATTTTTAATTGGAAATTGAAAATGGGTTAGTGATTTAACCTGCCGACTCGTTAGAATCGAGCTGTAAAAATAAAGCAAAAGATGAAACCAATATGAAAAAAACATCAGTAGTGTCCGGTTAAGCTATTTCTCAAGCTCTTCAAAGGCTCACCAATAGA
>CAZTAS010000040.1:0-33231 GCA_964611635.1 uncultured Thermodesulfobacteriota bacterium | reverse complement strand
TCCTGGGGAAAACAGGCCAATGTCCACCCCGCTGAAGGCTTTTTCCGTCAGCAGCTCTACGGGCAGTTCCTCACCGCGAAAAGATATAAAGAGGCCGATGGATCGCTGGGATGCCAGAAGCTTGAGCTTTTGAACTGGAAAATTAAGCTCTTCCAGGACCTTGACCATTTCATTTCCCACCACCCCAGTAGCACCCACGACTGCCACATGCAATCCTTTTCTCATTCTCGATTAATCCTCCTTCAATTGTATTGAAATTCTATCCCTTTTTATTTTCTCTCTGGGTTTTCGCTGAGTGTCTTTCTGGCAGCTGATGCGTCGGATCCCAGTATTGTCGTTTTGCGCTTGCGGATAAAACGCAGGGCTGCATAAGAAGGCCCCGATATAATGTATGAAGCAAACAGGATGAAAATGATCAAATGGGGCTCGCTGGCCACCACCACAAGAAATAATACCGCCACCACCAGAGCACGAAATGGTTTGAGCCTGATGGGCTCCATGTCTTTAAAGCTTGTGAACTTGATGTTGCTAACCATTAAAAATGATATAACATAAATCATGATCAGTATTCCCATATAATAAGGCATGGGAAAGCCTCCCATGTGGATTCCCATCCCTCCAAATAACATTACCGTTGCGGCCACCATACCGGCAGCTCCAGGTATTGGAAGGCCATTAAAAAAGCGGCTGTCAATTAGCCCTATCTGAACGTTGAACCTTGCCAACCGCAGGGCCCCGCAGGCCACAAAAAGGAAAGATGCCAGCCATCCCATACGCCCGAAAGGAGAAAGGACCCAATTGAATGCCAAGACCCCCGGTGCCACGCCAAAGGCTACCAGGTCTGATAGGGAGTCGTACTCCACGCCAAAAGGCGTCACAGTCCGAGTGACGCGGGCTACCTTACCGTCCACGGCGTCGAAAAAAACAGCTATCAAAATGGATATGGCCGCGGCGTTGTAATCACCTTTGATGGAGGATATAATCGAGTAAAAGCCGCAGAATAAGCTGGCAGTCGTTAGGATACTGGGTAGTATAAAAATGCCCCGGCGAACCTTACTCATTCGGCCTTCACTCAAGTTTGTCCGTTTTTTTTTCACTCTCATGGCAAGTACCCCACAACCGTCTCCCCGGCGCGAACTCTATCGCCCGGCCGAACTACCAAACGACATTGAGGCGAAAGAAAGACATCTACCCGGCTGCCGAATCGGATGATACCGAAACGCTGGCCAGCCACTATCCGGTCGCCCTCCTCTGCCCAGCAGGCTATCCTGCGCGCCACCACACCGGCAATCTGGATCATGAGGATGTTCTGTCCATTGGGGGTTTCCAGAAAAAGCACATTCTGTTCATTTTCCTTGGAAGCTTTGTTCCGGTTGGCAGAAAAAAAACGTCCTGGATGATATGATATGCGCCTGATAATACCCGAGACGGGAAACCGGTTCACATGCACATCAAAGACACTCATGAAAATGCTGACCTTTTGCATCAATGTGCCCAGGAATCGATCTTCATAAAACGATGGATCCAATTGGATAACCTTGCCGTCCGCCGGGGCAATCACAGCCTCGGGCTCTTTTGGTGTATGGCGATGCGGGTTGCGGAAAAAATACAGGCAAAACAGGGCGATCGCCATCAATAGTACCCCGGCGATAAACCATTGCAACGCCAATAGGATCAAACTAGCAATGGCGGGGAGAATACAGAAGGGATATCCTTCTCGGACGATTCGGCCTTCATCAATTTTCTTCATGGAATTCGCCCATTCCTACACAACTGTCTCAGTTTTTCTTGGCGCGTGGCAATGCAATGCGGCCGCTGCGGATAATTTCTTGAATACCAAGTGGTTTCAGCAGATCCAGGATCGCCTCCAATTTGCCCTGGTCACCCGTTATCTCTATTGTATAAAAGTTGAGGCTTACGTCCACAATTTTTCCCCGAAATATATCCACAATGCGCAGGATCTCTGCCCGGTTGTTCTCCTCGGCCTTAACCCGTATTAGAATCATCTCGCGATCCACAAACTCGCTGCCAGTCAGGTCGGTCACCTTAATCACATCGATGAGTTTGTTAAGTTGCTTGATGATCTGCTCTATTATCTGCTCGTTTCCCTCGGTGACAATAATTATGCGCGAGACATTGAGATCAAGGGATGGAGCTCCGACAAAACTCTCGATATTAAATCCCCGACCACTAAAGAGTCCGGATATTCGGGAGACAACCCCGGGCACATTGTCAACGAGGACGGAGATGACGTGCTTCATACATCCAACCTCCACATCAGAACTGCAATATCAATGAACAAGCTAGCAAGAACTGCTTGAATCCTCCCTTCATTTCAGGCCAGATCATTGTTGGCGAGCGCTCAGACCAGGAGCATTTCCCGAATGGAAGCTCCCGCAGGTACCATTGGATAAACGCCTTCTTCTCGCTCCACCACGAAGTCCATAATAACAGGCCTAGGCTCTGCCAGAGCCTTGCGGATAACCGGCTCTACCTCCTTGACTGTTGTGGCACGCAGGCCCACCGCATTGTAAGCTTCGGCCAGCTTGACGAAATCAGGCAATTGCGGCATTTCCGTGTGGCTGTAACGCTTTCCGTAGAACAACTCCTGCCATTGCCGTACCATGCCCAGGAAACCGTTGTTCAAAATGGCCACCTTAACGGGGAGTTGATGCTGGACGGCGGTGGCCAGTTCCTGAATATTCATCTGTATGGAGCCGTCCCCGGCGATATCGATGACCGTCCTGTCGGGGAGAGCAACCTGCGCACCGATAGCGGCGGGGAATCCATAGCCCATTGTTCCAAGGCCGCCAGAAGTGAGGAAGGTTCGCGGATGGTCATACCTATAAAATTGAGCGGCCCACATCTGATTCTGTCCCACTTCGGTACAAATGATTGCGTTACCACTGGTCAGCTCATAAAGTTTCTCCACGACGAATTGGGGTTTAATCTTTCCTTCATTATTTATTTGATAGGAAAGTTGGTGAGAGCGCTTCCATTTATCGATCTGCTTTACCCATTCCTTATACTGGTCTACCTCTTTTCGTCGTTCCTTCTCATCCAACATCCTGTTCCATCGCCTAAGGACATCGCCCACATCTCCTACAATAGGAATATCCACCGGCACATTCTTGCTGATGGAGGTGGGATCAATATCCACTTGGATGATCTTGGCTTTGGGCGCGAATTCTGCTATCTTCCCGGTGACTCGGTCATCAAAACGCGCGCCAAGTGCGATTAAACAATCACATTCTGTCACTGCCATGTTAGCCGTGAATGTGCCATGCATACCCAACATTCCCAAAAACAAGGGATGCGTGCCCGGGAAACCGCCAAGGCCCATCAGCGTGAGAGTTATGGGCAAAGATAAGTTCTCGCAAAACTGGATTAGATCCCGCGATGCCCCAGAGGCAATGATTCCCCCTCCCGCGTAAACTACGGGGTGCCTGGATTTGCGGATAGCTTCCATGGCCCTGCGGATCTGGCCTGCATGGGGTCGTACCTGAAGCCGGTATTTACGCGCTCTTACATTCCCAAGCCTCTCAGTGGACAAGGCGGCACGCTGGACATCTTTTGGAACATCCACCAGAATCGGTCCTGGACGCCCCGTATTCGCCACGTAAAATGCCTCCTTGATGGTGCTGCGCAGATGCTCAATGTTTTTCACCAGGTAGTTGTGCTTGGTGCAAGGACGAGTTATCCCCACGATATCCGCTTCCTGAAACGCGTCATTTCCAATTAGCAAAGTGGGCACCTGCCCTGTAAATATCACCAAGGGTATTGAATCCATATAGGCGGTGGCGATGCCCGTCACTGTATTCGTTGCTCCTGGCCCGGATGTTACGATACATACCCCCACCTTCCCCGATACGCGAGCATATCCATCTGCTGCATGCACCGCCCCTTGCTCATGACGGGTCAAAATAAATCGGAACGGAGATTCGGCCAAGTGGTCAAAGATGTCAAGCACCGCTCCACCGGGAAATCCGAATATTGTATTAACTTCTTCTTCAGCCAGGCATTCCATCAATAACCTGGCTCCTGTCTTCTTTTCGCTCACAGCTATTAACCTGCCTTTTCCCTTTTCCAAATTTTATTCTGCAAAAACCGAGGCGTGTCTTACATCATCTTCAAATATAGCTTTTCCCCGCCTTTCTTACCCATAAATTTCACCGTCTTGCTCCATTAAAAAGCAAGGCATACCTTCATATTCCTCGTATTTCAAGCCATGGCTCGATACCGGGCAAGAATCCTTTCAATCCGGTCTTTTTCGGCCAGCTTCAGCTTCTTAATTTTTTTGATCTCGATTTCATCCTCGGTAGATAAGTAAGGACGAGATTGCATTTGTTCGAGTTTTTTCTCCAGCTTCTGGTGCTCTTCAACACACTGACGCAGCTGCTGGTCTTTGTCGATCCACTGCTGGATCAACCATTTATCGCGCTCCTCCATCTTGCCCCCCTCTCTCGCTGATATCATGATGACTTAGCCATAATCCATTTAATATGGAGCGGCGGGATCGATCCCCTCCATACAAGGATTAAAGTTTTCATGCTTCGTCTCTCCAGGGACGGCATAAGAAATTAAACTGAAAATGCCTCCGAGAACCTGTCGCGGAGACAGTTTTCATGGATAGCGGGCGTCACTTCGGCCTTCATCTGAGCAACTCGGGTATTAGGGTATTAGGTAACCCGTATAAGCCTTAATTTAGCCGATTGAATGCATTTTTGTCAACTTTTCTTCAGATAGGTGCGCGGCGGAATCCCGGAATGATTTCCACTCCTCTCTCCCCATTGAATCTCCGCATCGGATAATCGCACATAGATCGGTATAAGTGGAGGCATTTTTTCGGACTGATCCGTTTTCAGTAAATCAAGGGCCATTCTTCCGATGATAGAGGCCCGGGGATGCCACATTTCCGGTGGTGCAAATATGGCCCGTTTGCCCAGGGCTCGCTGAAGACTCTCCCGGGAGGCTAGCACGCCGTCGCCCATAAAAACTACTGTTTCATCTTTCAGGATAGAATGCAGACCCGCAGGCGTCATAAGCAGGAAAGGGGTGCATCGGGCAAGGATTCCATCGAAGTTAGGTCGGTAAATGGCCGTGAAGACCTCGTTCCTTCGCGCATCTATTAAGGGACAAACCGTCAGCGAAGTGAAAGATAAAGCCTGCGCCATGGCATCCAGGGTGGGAATGCCGATGGCCGGTCTACCACAGGCTATGGCCATCCCCTTGACCGAAGCCAGCCCGATGCGAACACCGGTAAAGGATCCCGGGCCGAGACCTACGGCATACACGTCAACATCTTCCGGTGATAGGCCGCATTCTTTAATCATTTGCGCCAAAGCAGGCAATAGGCGAACCGAATGTGTTGTCTCGGCCTTCACCACGCACTCCGAATGGATATTGTATTCTTCCAAGATAGCGATGGTTTCCCAAGGTGTAGCAGTATCAACAGCCAGCACTCGCATATTAGGGTTTCCAGTTGCGCATAATGTCATTATAAAAAACAAAGGCCATGAGAATTATAAGCAAGAATATTCCCACCTGTTGTGCCACTTCTCGCAACCGGGCCTGAATGGGAACCCCCACCACAGCCTCGATCAAGAAAAACAATAGATGGCCCCCGTCCAGGATGGGTATAGGGAGCAAATTGAGGATGCCCAAGTTCACGCTGAGCAGGGCCATAAAAAAGAAAAAGTTCAAGACTCCTTCTCTGGCCTGCTTTCCCGCCAGCTGCGCAATCAGAATTGGACCCCCCAGCGTGTCCATGGGTATGATTCGCTGAATGAGCTTTACCACGCTCAAAACCGTCAAACCACTGATTTTCCAGGTCTGCTCCACACCCTTCCATATGGATGTCAATGGGCCAAAACTGCGGATAATATAATTATTTGAGCCACTGATCCCGATAATCCAGTTGGAAACATCCTCGCCAAAGAGGTTGCGGCCCGAGGAGTTAACCGGTAATATGGAAACATCAAAGATCTTTTTGTTCCGCAATATGGTGAATGTCAAGGGCTGTCCCCGGCTATTGCGGATAGATTCGGATAACTCCTCCCAAAATTGAATTTTCTGCCCATTGATGCTCACAATTACATCGCCGGTCTGAAGGCCCGCCTTTTCAGAAGGGAACCCTTTGCGAATACCCCCTATCTCAGTAGTAAGAGACGGAACGCCCACGAAAAACAATAATGAAAAAACCAACATGGCAAACAGAAAGTTAAATCCGGGCCCCACCACAACGATGGCGATCCTCTTCCATACTCTTTGTCCGGAAAAAGAGCGCTCCTCTTCTTCAGAACTCACCTGGTCTTCGGGGTTTTCTCCTACCATCTTGACGTAGCCGCCCAGGGGCATTGCTGCTAACTGATATTCGGTTTCACCTATTTTCTTGCCGACCAAGCGAGGTCCAAAACCCAGGGAGAATTTCAGTACCTTCACTCCCAGCCTCTTGGCCATTAAAAAGTGGCCCAGTTCGTGGACGAAAATAAGGACGCCCAAGACTATCGCGAAAGACAGAAGCGTCCAGGCCCACTGAAAAATTTGTTCAAACATAGATTTTTATACTCCATTTCTCGTGATCGCTTTTTCTACTAAACTTTTCGACTGAACTCACGCATGTAGTCATACACATAACAAATGAAAACGAATCTCGGCAATAAGTGCTTTCAGGTTTTCTTCCATGAATGCAATTTTGAGAGACCATTCGTGCAAGGTCTTACTTATCCTCCATCGATCCATCGGGCGCATTCTTTTCGCGTCCATGCATCTGCTTCTATCACATCCTCCAGAGAGCAGATCGGATGCCCTGTGTGGCTCTCAAGGGCTCGCTCCGCCACGCCGCTGATCTGATTAAACCGGATTTGCCCATTAAGAAAAGCCTGGCCTGCCACCTCGTTGGCGGCATTCAGCACAGTGGGATAAGTCTCGCCCCGCTCCAGAACCCGGTATGCAAGCCCCAGACAAGGGAAAGTCTCCCAGTCAGGCGGCAAGAACGTAAGCTCCCTTACTTGCAAGAGATCTAGCGAGGGCAATGTGTTCTGCATCCGCTGGGGATAAGACAAGGCGTATGCAATGGGGATACGCATATCCGGGATTCCCATCTGGGCCATCACCGATCCATCGCGGTATTCTACCATGGAATGGACGATACTTTGAGGGTGGATGTACACCTCGATATTTTCCGGTGAGATTTCAAAAAGCCATCGGGTCTCAATCACTTCGAATCCTTTATTCATGAGAGTGGCCGAATCCAGCGTCACCTTCCGGCCCATGTTCCATTTGGGATGGCCCAGCGCCTTCTCTGGCGTAACTGTATTGAGTTGTTCTCGTGACCAACCCAGGAAAGGCCCACCCGAAGCGGTCAGGAGGATCCGGCGCACCTCTGTATGATGGTGGCCCATCATGGCCTGGAATATCGCGCTTAGCTCGCTATCTACAGGAAGCAACTTGCTCCCTGTATCCCTGGCCCGCTGCAGGATCAGCTCACCGGCCATCACCAACACCTCTTTATTGGCCAGTGCCACATCCCTTCCCAACTCGATTGCCCGCATTGTGGGAATCAACCCGACCGAACCCACTAGGGCCGATACGACCAGGTCTATGCCCTCTGCTGTTGCTATACGCTCCAGTCCTTCCGGCCCCCACAGAATCTCCACTCTGCCCCGATCCGCCCAAGCAGCCTCCAACTGTACCGCCAGCCCTTGATCAGCCACTGAGACTAATCGTGGGCGAAACTCCCTCATTTGCTTTAAAAGAACGTCTATCTTGCGCCCTGCAGCCAGGGCAACCACCTCGAAACGTTCCCGATGTTGGCGAATAACATCAAGGGCATTGCAGCCAATCGATCCAGTCGATCCTAATATGGCTAGTCGATTCAATCTTGCCTCCTAATAGGCCAAATGGCGGGTGCGGCCGTCTTATTACAAGACAGGAGGCCAGACAGCCATGTAGAAGACAAAGGGGGCGGTGAAGAGAAGACTGTCAATGCGATCCAAAAACCCACCATGGCCCGGTAAAAATGAACCGAAATCCTTGATATTCAAGCTCCTTTTGAGCATCGATTCACACAGGTCACCAATTTGAGTCATAAGGCCGATACCTGCTGCAAGCCATAAAACCTTGGTGGGGGAAAGCTGGGGGAAAAAAATAAGCTTGCATGCCAAAACACCCAATAGACCCCCAATCATACCCCCCATGGCACCTTCAACAGTCTTGTTGGGGCTGATGGAAGGGCAGAGCTTTTTTCTTCCGAAAAAATAGCCCCCATAAAATGCGCCAGTATCTACCAACAGTGTGCTCATAACCACGAGTCCAATCCATTGTTTCCCTCTTGGAAGGGTGAGAATCAAGCCCATATGAGAGAACAAAAATCCGATATAAATCGTGCCCAGCAAGAGTCTGCCCGCCAGATCCATGGAGTTGAGGGCAAGAGGAAAACGTAAAAGGCTCAGCCCCAGCATAATGAGAACAACCAGTGCCAGTATCCATCCGAGATGTTCTAGACCTCCAAAACAAATCGCTGCTGAAATGCTCACTCCCATGCCCATGCCAATAATTCGCCAAACATAAGGCTCTTCTTGTAAGGCATGGGCAAAAAATTCATAAAGCGCAAGAGCAACAAATGCCTGAACCGCAAGCAATACCCAGAACGTAGATGCTAAAATGAGCAGGGGGATAACAAAACCCAGTAGAGCCAGCGCCGTGAGCCAACGTCTTAGCAGCATGGTACTCCCGAACTTTCCCTCATCACGGGTTCGGCTTTTTATGGTATTGTGGCGATTTCGGAGAGCTGCTCGCTGGTCATTCCAAAACGGCGCTCTCGCCGCTGGTAGTCCAAGATGGCGGACAACAGCTGTTCTTTTCGGAAATCTGGCCAGAGCACGTCTGTGAAATAAAGCTCTGTATATGCAGATTGCCATACCAGAAAGTTGCTGATGCGAAACTCTGCGCCGGTACGGATCAAGAGGTCCGGGTCCGCAAGGTCTCCAGTATCCAGGTATCGAGCAAACAGTTTTTCGTCGATCTGTTCTGGCTTGATATTCCCCTCTATAGCATCTTTCAGCAAATGCCTCGTGGCTCGTACGATCTCGTCACGCCCTCCATAACTCAGTGCCACGTTCATGATCATCGTTTCATTTTGGTCGGTTCCATTGATTACACGGCTCAACGCTTTTTGTACGCGAATCGGCAAATCACCGGAGCGACCGATGGTGCGGACGCGGATTCCATTATCTCGAATGGAACGGAACTCCCGATAAAGATATTGCACTAGCAAGTTCATCAGTGAGCGCACTTCATTGGCAGGGCGCTGCCAGTTCTCGGAAGAAAATGCATAGAGTGTAAGTATTTTGATACCGAACTCCCGACAGGCACTGACCACAGCCCTCACGGATTCGGCCCCTGCTTTATGTCCTTCCACCCTATCCAAAGAGCGTTGCTTGGCCCATCGGCCATTGCCATCCATAATAATGGCAATGTGCCTCGGAAGCTTATGCGGATTCAATCTCTCCAAGGCCTGATTTTCAAATTTGCTCACGCTCTTGCTCCCTTTTATTTACTATCTGCATACAATATCATTTTTTTTATACATAACATACATACGATAAGGTTTCAAGCAAAGATTTCTAAGCATGGACAATGGGTTAAAAAGATGTATTGACCGTTTTTAAAATATCAGTTATTTTGTAAATAGAAATCTCCTGTACAGGAGGATGAAGCAATGGAGCATCGCAAAAGACTTCTTTTCAGCATCGAACAGATTGAGGAGCGCGTAGGATACCTGGCGCAGGAGATCTCCCGGGAGTACACTGGACGAGAGCTTATTCTAATCGGCATCCTCAAGGGATCTTTCATCTTTCTGGCCGATCTGGTTCGTCGACTTACCATACCCGTGATGATAGATTTTGCCCGGCTGGCGAGCTATGGGTCCAAGACATATAGCAATGGAGAAGTGACCATCACCAAAGATATCGAAACGCCGCTGGCGGGGCGCGACGTAATTCTGGTCGAAGATATCATTGACAGTGGAAATACGCTTGCCTTTTATTCTGAGAAGCTCAGAGCCCATCGACCAAGATCCATAAAAATATGTACTCTCATTGACAAGGCCCATAGAAGAAAGAAGCACGTGACGATAGATTACTGCGGCTTCAAGCTCCAGGAGGGCTTTGTAGTGGGATACGGGCTGGATTTCGATGAATATTATCGAAACCTCCCCAGTATTTATGTTATCGAGCAGAGCACTTCTGAGGCTGGGGGCAATTAGGAGACATGATGGAGATTTTTTGCGATCAATGTGGGACTTCATATTTCTTTGATGAGGCTCGCGCCACAGGAGAAAGGATGCGATTCAAATGCTCCAAATGTGGCAATGTCTTCGAACACCAGATCCCCGCGCCAGAACCAGAGGAAGAGCCCCCCAAATTGCCTGAAGAAACCGTCAGGATCGACATGAGCCAGCGCCTGGCAGAGATGGAAGAGGATCAAAAACTAAAAGAAGAGGATAAGGCCGGTCCCGAGCAGCATCCCATAATAGTGGAAGGCGTCATCGGTGCCTCCGAAGCGGGTCTGAATGAATCTGAGATTTCGGATATTGAAATTGGCGAGCCCCCAGCCCTGCCATCTCAGGATATTCCCTTTTTTCGCCGTGACCAAAGGAGAGCATGGCGACTTGCACCTGCTATCCTGGTCTCAGCGTTGCTGGTCATCGCCATATCGTTAGGCCTCTATCTTACGGGAAGCACGCTGGCCCCCGGCTTGATGGAGTTGCTCCCTCACAGATTTCAACGCTATTTTACTCGGGCACAAGAATCCAGCGTAAAGAATCTCGTCTTGACAGATGTCGAGGGATTTTTCAGCCGCAACAACGTGGTAGGGCATATTTATGTCATCAAGGGAAAGGTGGAGCACCGTGGGGTGAAGCCATATAGGAATATCCGCGTAAAGGGCATCCTTTATAATAAAAAAAGGTATCCATTGATGGAAAGTGCTGTATTCTGCGGCATCGACATATCCGACCGGGATCTGGCCACTCTTTCGGGAAGCGAAATATATGCCCGTATGACTGCCCTTCCGCCAGAGGGGACCGATATTCTCCAGCCATCCAACGCCATCCCCTTCACGGTGGTATTCATCGATTTACCCAAAGATATATACGAGTATTCCGTTAGCATCATCGAAGCGGACTCCGTCTCTTGAGAGGGCAGCCCAGAACTGATTGAATTTCCTCAGGAGAGACAATCCCCATTCTGATCAACAGAGGCTCGTTCTCACACAAATCAATGATGGTTGAGCCAACGCCAGGCAGAGTTTCCGACCAGGCAAGCACCAGATCCACATCCCCTCCCAACTCCTCAATCACCTGCTCCCAGTGAACCAAGCCAGGCATGTCCGAACGGTTGGCGCTAGTGGCAGTAATAGGATTTCCCACCATGGCTACCAATTCTCTGGCCACAGGATGCCCGGGAACCCTAACTCCGATTCTATCCCTCCCTCCGGTAAGGGCCGGGTTGTAGCCGCTTCGAGCAGGCAGCAGCAGTGTCAAAGGGCCTGGCCAGAAACGATCTATGAGGAGGCTAGCTTCTTTGGGAACGTATTTGACCAATCGGTCCAGACTGTGCGGATGATCCACACAGACCATGAGCGGTTTGGAACGATCGCGACCCTTGACAAGAAAAACTTTCTCCAGAGATTCCGGGCTGGAAATGTCAGCACCCAAGCCATAAAAAGTCTCCGTCGGGTATGCGACAAGGCCACCTGAACATATAGCCCGTGCCGCTTTTTCCAGGCCGACATCCGGGTCTATCCCCGGCCCGACTTGAAAGATCCGCGGATACTTTATAGATTCATTCCTTTTCATGCTCCTTTCCTACCGCACCATGTAAATAGAGGACTTGCTTTGCATTCCGTTCAATTTCTTCAGCCATTTGCTGTCGGTGGCGACGCAATTTAAGGGCCAATTCAGGGTCGCTCATGGCAAGGATTTGCGCCGCCAAGATTCCTGCATTAGCTGCGCCGGTGGGCCCCACGGCCATTGTAGCCACGGCCACTCCCATGGGCATCTGAACCATGGCCAGAAGGGAATCGAATCCTCCTAGCGGGGAAGATGCAATGGGAACACCGATTACCGGAAGAGTCGTCTCCGAAGCCAAAACGCCTGGCAAATGAGCAGAGGCCCCAGCTCCCGCAATTATCACGGAGATTCCTCGATCCTGGGCGCTGGTCGCGTATTCCCTCACCAGATGCGGAGAGCGATGAGCCGAAGCAATGATCATCTCAAATTCAATCCCGAATTGCTTGAGGATTTCTGAGGTCTTTTCCATTACGGGAAAGTCCGATTTACTGCCCATCATTATGCCAACTTTTTTGTTACTCATTCTCCTTCTCCATATCCCGTTCTTCACTAATCCGAGCATCGGCAAGGCCTTTCCGCAGACCCTTGTGTCCCGGTGCCATAGCCAGCCCTGTTTGAAAGAGATAAATTGCCTCCTTGTACCATCCTCCTTCCAAATAGCTCAAGCCGGCCATGTAGTATGCCTCATGAAGACCTGAGGGATACATATCGGTCAGAATACGATCCAGCGCATCTTTTCCATAGACGAGTTCGAGCTTGTTGCGATTGTGAATCAGAAAACGCACTAGCAGCGAGTTATCCGAGTGATGGGGAAGAAGGCGCACCAAATGGCCATCAGCTGCCTGAAATAAAGAGGCGATCTCCTCCAATTCGCGCTTCAAAGAAGTGTTAATGACGTTCATCCGCAGTTCCATCTCATGGAGGGTTTCAACGATCTTGCTATTGGGGTCTTCGCCGTTGGTCAGCCTCTCATATTGTGGAGCATAAGCCTCCAGTTGATAAACATCTTCTTTGAGTTTTATGCATTGGTGAAAAATCGAGCCAATTGTCCAATCAAAGAGATATCCCATTATGCTGCCCTTTTCTTTGTCGTTGCGCAGCAAATTATGGCAGCGATCTTTTAGCGTCCAGAGCTTCCCCTTGTGCGTTTCAGAACCCACCCAATGCTCCATCATTGAGTATTGAATTCGTCCGGTCTTATGGTGAGTTTGCATAATCTCATCAAAGAATATTCGATTATCAAGATACTCACTTATAAGATCCCGAAAAAGCATAGTCTTGCGCTCATGCAGCCATTTACCAACCATTTCACACAACGCCTCCGGATCACGCCGGATCCCAAACCCAAGAGGGAATTAACATTAAATCTTAGAGTGACAAACTTTCTTCAGTGCTTTTCGCCCGATATCCTTGCGATAATGGACACTCTCCCATCGAATCAAGGAACACGCTTTATATGCGCGGTTTATGGCCGACTCTATGTCTAGACCCCGGGCTGTAACTCCCAGGACGCGCCCCCCGTCGGTAAAGATACGCCCTGCCAGACTGCGGGTTCCCGCATGGAATACCACCACGTCCTCCATGGCCTCCACATCATCCAATCCCTCTATCTCTTTGCCTTTCTCATAAGAACCGGGATAGCCTCCCGAGGCCATAACCACACAAACTGCCGGGCGCGGATTCCAACGAACATCGATTTTTTCTAAATCTCCTTCCACAATGGCCATCAGTATCGGGACGAGATCGCTCTCCAGGCGTATAATAAGGGGCTGTGTCTCGGGGTCGCCGAAGCGCGCGTTAAATTCCAAGACTTTTGGCCCATCCTCTCCGATCATCAATCCGGCATACAAAACTCCTCGATATGGCGTGCCTAACGCCGCCATGGCCTCAACGGTGGGGATCATTATCTCCTCCATAATCCGTTGATGTATTTCCTTAGTCACTACCGGTGCGGGAGAGTAAGCACCCATACCGCCGGTGTTGGGGCCCTCGTCATTGTCGAAAACAGGCTTGTGATCCTGGGATGTAGGCATGGGCACCACTGTTTGACCATCGGTAAAGGCAATAAAAGAGGCCTCCTCTCCCCTCAGAAACTCTTCAACCACAACGCGATTTCCAGCATCACCGAATTCCCTTTCCAGCATGATCCTGTCCAGAGCTGTCATCGCCTCTTTTCGATCGCGGCACAGCAGAACCCCTTTACCAGCCGCCAATCCATCTGCTTTTATCGCAATAAGGCCTGAGCCCATTTGTATATAAGCCGCAGCTTCCTCACGATTTGAAAAGACAACCGCGTCCGCTGTGGGTATCCCGTGCTGTTTCATGAGTTCTTTGGCAAAAGCCTTGCTTCCCTCTATGCGAGCAGCCTTCTGTGGGGGACCAACTGCCCTCAGCCCCCTTTCATTCATCCGATCCACTATTCCCAGAGTCAGGGGGAGCTCGGGGCCAACTACTATCAGGTCCACCCGTTCTTCCTCAGCAAAACGGACCAGATCGTCAACGCGATAGGCTTCGATGGGAACGCATCGCGCCTCTCTTTCGATTCCCGCATTTCCCGGTGCACAGTAAATCTTATCTACCAGGGGGCTTCTGGCGATCTTCCAGACCAATGCATGTTCCCTGCCTCCTCCTCCTACAACCAGCACCTTCAATTTATCTCTCCAAATATTAGTGACATTTCCCATATTACCCAATGCATAAGACCGGGTAAATTGCGCCGACTCTGCGATTCCAACGAGAGATCTTCAACGAGTTTTTATTTCCTAAATCGGCAATAAGGCCTGAATCACTGGGTGGAACCCAGATAATTCGCAATCGCGCGATCATAATCAGAAGTAAAGCGGAATACATTGCACGCAAGATGGAAGTTGGTTTCCCGACTCACTGCGCCGCCACTTTCTTTCATCTCATGTAGAATCCGGGCATAATCAGAAGGGTCGGTGACGACCGTGACGAAAGGATAATTCTTGGCCGCTGCCCGCAGCATGGAGGGTCCTCCGATGTCAATATTCTCCATGGCCTCCTCCAGGCTCACCTCAGGCCTGGCAATGGTCTGTTCGAAGGCATAAAGGTTCACCACAACCATATCGATGGGGAGGATGCCCGCTTTCTCCATCTGTTCCACGTGGTCGGGTCGATCGCGCAAAGCAAGCAATCCACCATGGATCAGTGGATGAAGTGTTTTTACGCGGCCGTCCAGCATCTCGGGAAAGCCGGTATAATCTGATACATCCCGCACCGTTACCATCACCTTTCGCAAAACAGCAGCGGTACCTCCTGTGGAGAGAATTTCCACGCCAAATCGCTCCAACTCTTTTGCAAATTCCTCAATACCACTTTTGTCCGTAACGCTTATTATGGCTCGCCGGATGACACCCATTCTTTCTCCTTCCTATTGAGTCATGTTGAGCTTCTGAGGAAGCTGAACCGATTTAGCTCCATCCCAGGAGGGCCCTCACCTAAATATACTAAAACCGTTTGACCAGAGAGCTATCCATCTGAACTTATAATCGAATTTAGCAATTATTATCAATAAAGCCAATCCATCGCACGTCATGCTGCAGACGAGATGGTAAGTTGTTTTGCGCTTGTTTATCGCATTTTCTCGGGCTGATTCAATGGTGGCCTCGATGAAATGTTCCCCGGTAAATGGATCAAACCGCCTAGGAACGAATGGTCCACCTCATTCCCCTTACGCATATATTTATAAAGGAATGACAGTTCGAATAAAGAACTGTTTTCATACTTCTTGTAAGATGCCAAGCCCCATAAGAAATCCCATCCGCCAGTGCCATCAGCCTGTTGCCGGCGGTGAAAAAGAGTGATCAGCGGCGCATAGTTCCGTTCCAGCCCTTCATCTTCTAGGGGAAACAGCACAGGTATGGATAGGCGATGGCTCCCGTCTCTCTCTTGAACGTACCTGAAAAAAGGCCAAAAATTAATTTCTTTCCTAAGCCCCTGCTTACGCTGATCGATATGCAACCCATTGAACAGAAGTATCCGATGGTGCCGTTCCCAACCATCGGGGTATTGAAATTCATTAAATTGATAAAGGGGCCACAAGAAAAATGAACTCCTTTCTCCCGCTGCCTGCTCAGTTTTAAAAAAAGGAAAGAGTTTGATGCGCTGTCTATCGCTTCCTCTGTTTATGTTAAGAAATGGCCAGGGAAAGTTCCACTGTTCTCCAAACTCGTACACGGAGTGACTAAAAAATGGCCATAATACCCATGTAGTCCGGGTCCGGGGCGATTCGGAGCGAGCAACCAGGGGAAAAAGCATCCATTTATAGTTTTGATCATCTTTATGCATAGTGAACAGCGGCCATAAAAGGGCTAAATCCAGGGCGTGATCTTTCAATTTTTCATTATAAGAATAAAGAGGCAAGAATTTTGATCCCTTTTGCCCTCCGCCATGAGTGAAAGAAAACAATGGCCACAAAATATGGTGGGTAGTAGCTTCATCTTTCAAGGTGTCCCAGTAAATCGGCCAAAGGAAAAAACGAATTCGATCCTGATTCAACCGCTGGGACATCCTTCCCCCCAGGGGGAAAAGGCCACCGTAATCTTTTCCCTGCCGGGTGCGCCCCCAGAATAAAGTAAGGAACTCCAGTCTTTGCTCTCCCCTCTCCTCCTTTACTCCTTTATAATCATCCCAGCGGAAAATGGGAATTAGCCGGGTCGAACGGTCACCTGCCTCATTAAATCGGCAAAGGCCCAGAGGATAGAGGTAATCCAACTCCCAGGATTTAGGCTCGGCCACTCCGCGATAAAAAAACAGGGGCCTGAGCCCCAGGCTTAATCTCCCATGATCGCGGTGCAAGTCAAACAAAGGTCCTAAGGCATTTATCCGGTATTCGGCCCCTTGTTTTGAAGGTTCATAGAAAAAAAGAGGGCGCAGGTTAATACTCCGGCCAATCGTGTTGCCCGGATTGGCACAACCCACGAGGGAAAACATCAAGATGAGTGTGCGTATCAACCACGATTTGCTTCTAGCTTTGCGGACCGCGATATCATTCATTTCAAGGCAGTTCCCACTACAGTGCCCAGAACGGTGACGGGCGTCTGTTCCTCCAGGCCTTTGGCGGCTCGGTTAACGCCGCGCAGGGCTTCTCTTGCCTCATCATAAAGAGTTTCGTCCTGCACCAACTTCCCCATTGTACCCTGACCGCTCTGTATCCTTTGGACAATCTGTCGCAACGCGGAAAGGGTCGATATTGTCTCTTCATATAACCGATCATCGCCGATCAATTTTCCCATGGTCCCTTGGCCCGAATCGATCTCCCGGGAAAACTTCTTGAAATTGCTAATCGCCTCATGAAAATCAGAATATATGGATTCGTCCTTTAACAATCGTCCCAGAGTTCCTTTGCCCTGATCTACCTCTTTGGCGAGGCGATTAATCGTGGTTACCACGTTGTCGGTCCCCTTGAGGATGTTTTCCAATTCCCCGGAAAAATGATCCAGATTAGTGAATAATCGTTCCATTTTTGGCTTGCTGTCATTGACGATGGCCAAGAGCGTGGCCGAGGTTTCTACTATATTCTTCAAAAGAGTACTAATACGATCTGGAGCTTCAGGGCCGCCGAGGGCATCCCTGAATGCATTGGTGAGATTTCCGATGTTATTTGCTGCGGTTCCCAGGCTGGTGAACATTTGACTCAGATCGGGCGGCGTTTCGGTCATATGGAATTCATCGCCGTCCTGCAGAATCCGGCTGGACTGACCCAGCTTGATGACCACGAACTTATCACCCAGAATACCCCTTGTTTGAAGGATAGCCTTGGAGTCGGCCGGGATTTTTCGCATTTGATCGATTTCCATATATATTCTGGCCTGGGAGCCTTCAAGATCGATACGGTTGACGCTGCCCACGCGCACCCCAGAGATCTTCACATTGGCATTGGGCTCCACCCCTTCCGCCGAGTCAAACACGGCACTTACTGAATATATCCCACGCTTAAGGATATTCTGGAGGATCTTAGGGGGCTTACCCACACGCGTTGACATGTAAACTAGTACCATTAACGCGGCCAATACGAAAACCCCCACTTTTGCTTCAAGGCTGAATCGTCTCATGCTGACTCCTTAATGTCCATGCTGTCATACCAACCAACAAACAGCCTGCACCTAAAAAATCATCCTACGGATTCACTTTTCCATCCCGTTAAGCCACTTAACATAAGGGATTAAAATAGTTAGCTATTGGCTTCAGAGAATCTGGATAGGTCCCTCAAGGCTTCCTGTAATGAACTGCCGCACCACGGGATTAGTAGTATTACGTATCTGCTGGGGTGTTCCTTCTTCGAGAATCCGGCCTTCATAAAGCATAGCAACCTTGTGGCCAATTTCAAACGCACCAAGAATGTCGTGACTGATGACGATACAGGTGATGCCTAATCTATCATGAGTATCCCGAATCATCTGATTGATGCTGTCCGTCAGTACGGGGTCCAATCCCGTTGTGGGCTCGTCAAATAATACTATCTGCGGGTCCAGTGCAATGGCCCTGGCCAGTCCCGCTCGTTTCCTGATGCCGCCGCTGACTTCTGCAGGAAATTTATGGGCCTCCTCTTCCACTCCGACCTGCCGGAGTTTTTCCCACACTATCTTGTGAACTTGCGTCTCCTTCAGTCTAGTATGCTCCCTCAGGGGAAAAGCCACGTTATCGTAGATGGTCATGGAGTCGAAAAGGGCCGCTTCCTGGAAGCACATACCGAACTTTTTTTTTCGAATCTCATTGAGGTGGAACTCTTTCAGTTGGGTAACATCAATACCCTCCACCCTCACTTGGCCACGATCAGGGCGGAGCAAGCCGATGATATGCTTCAATAAGACGCTTTTCCCTTCTCCGCTCCGACCTATGATTACTGTGGTCATCCCTTTTTCTGCCTTCAGGTTCACACCACGCAGAACCTGCCGTCCATTGAATGATTTGTGCAGATCCACGATCTCCAGCATGGCCTTGCCCATTAATAAGAAAATATATCAATATCTTCTCATTGAATAAGGATTTCCAAGTTTAGCAGGTACAGTCTCGAGATCATCGCGGCCGAGCGGTTAGTTGATGAAAACGTTCATTTAAATGTCAGTCAAATAGAAGGGCCTCGATAATATAATCGGAGGCTAATATCAAAACCGAACTGAGGACAACCGCCTGGGTAGTGGCCCGGCCCACACCTTCCGCACCTCCCCGTGCATGAAAGCCTTTGTAGCAACCGATTAGCGAGAGAATCAGGCCGAAAATGGATGCTTTGAAAAGGCCGTGGTATATATCATTCGGCTGAACCAATTGGGAGATCCGCTGGACAAAGCTTCCTTCCTCAATGTGTAGCAGCTTCACTCCTATCAGATAAGAGCCCACAATTCCTACATAATCGCAGAAGGCCGTCAATAGAGGAAGCATGGTTATTCCAGCCACCATCCGTGGTACTACCAGGTGCTTGATGGGGTTGGCGGCCATGACGGTCAGCGCATCGATCTGCTCGGTAACCCGCATGGTGCCCAATTCCGCCGCCATGGCCGAACCCGAGCGCGCAGTGACCATCAGGCTGGTCAGCACCGGGCCCAGCTCTCGGGTCATGGCGAGGGCGACCGTCGTGCCCACCATGGATTCCGCGGAAAAAAGGCGGAATCCATAATAACTTTGCAATGCCATGACCGCTCCGGTAAAAGCTCCTGTTAACAGAACCAAATAGATCGATTGGACGCCCACAAACTCCATCTGCTTAAGTATGTTCCTCAATTTCAGCGGCGGGCGAACCATCCATGTTATGGACTCCAGCAAGAAAATGAATATTCGGCCCATCTCCTCCACTACATACAGAAGCGGCCGGCCCAGTATTTCAAGAAATTTAATCACGTTGAATTGTTACTCATTAAAGAGGCATGGCTATCCTCGACCATTATTTCTCACAGTGATATCACACGTGCCATAGTAAACAATATCCATGATCGCTGTCAAGAATCGCAGAATTTGCTGTCATTTGATGCTCATGGTGAATAAAAGATTTTCTATTTATAATCAGCTCCATACACTCTTAAGCCAGGAAATTCTTGACAGGCCCGCACCGTTCTCATGTTCGGAGAACATATTATCAAGAGCTATAACTCTTACGCCACCTTTAGAGATCTTTTTAACAATCTTCGCAATTACAGAGCGAGGCCACGAACAGTGACCGATCTGGTCGAGGCTTTTTGGTCGAGTGCCACTGCGACTTCCTTGGGTCCGGGTTTGAGAATGCCCCGGAGTTGTAAGGGGAGATTCAGCACCTTGAATTACAGTATCTTCGGAAATTAGTGCTTAGCAAAGACACTGAGATTACAAAATGTCAGTAGCGAGCCGACAGTAAAGCATTTAGTTTAATCTTCTTTAAGAACCACGCCCTCATTTCATATGGCCCCTTTCCATGAATTCCCTCGAATGATCAAGCGAAATTCTGGATGCCATTATACAAGTACTCAATGAATATTCTCGACCTCAGAACGAAGGGAAAATAAATTCCCTTCGCGATGTTTCCTCCCGCAGAACCAACCGAAATTATTATATTTTAAATATATCACGATTCTTCGAAAAGTCAAGCATTGCAAGGCTTCAGGATTTTGATGATAAAGCACTGGTTTTGGGAAGTCCTCTCGCAATAAAACCGCTGACCCATGGATCCTTTTCTTTTAAAAGGCCTTGCCAAGTCCCATCGGCAACAATTTTCCCTTCTTTCAAGATTAAAAAACGCTCAGAGAAGCTTATCCCGACCAGTACACTAATGGTGGCCACCAGGAGGGTCATCATCGATTGCCCCACGAGCCCTTTGATCAGATGGATTATGTGGACACTGGTCACAGGGTCCAGCCCAGCCGCTGGTTCATCGAAAAAGCAGAGGTTGGGATAGCTGGCCAGCGCCCTGGCTATTGCAACTCGTTTCTTCATTCCCCCGCTGAGTTCAAAAGGATATTTGTTTTGATCTTTTTCCATGCCTATTTTCCGAAGCAGGCTCAGCAAAATATCTTCTTTTTTTTGCTTCGAAAAATCTGTCTTCTCTTCCATGGGAAAGCTTATGTTTTTACCCACCGTCATGGAATCGAACAGTGCACCATACTGAAATTGCATACTTACCTGCTTCATGACCCATTGGCGTTGGCGATAACTCATATTCTTGATTTCTTCTCCCATCAGGAAAACCTGGCCGCTGTCATAGGGGATAATGCCCAGGAGTACTTTCAGAAGGGTGGTCTTGCCCGAGCTGTTTTCACCCAGAAGGCTAACATGTTCCTGCTCGCAAATGATCAGGTTGACACCGTCCAGAACAGTGTGTTCATCAAATCTTTTCACAACGTCTCTTGCCTCTACGATCACTCTGCCCATGTAATGGTCGCCTCCTTTTTCTGATTTTAATTTTTTCACATACAGTTAAAAATATCAAGAAACTCAGCGCCATTGAATACAAGTGAATCAACACAATCGTTTAATGATAAATCTGTTTCGCTATCTGAGGAAGGCCTGGCAGCCACACACACAAGATGAACCACTATTTTTCTTCCTTGAATCTACAGTATGCATCTGATAAAAATAATATAATTCTTTTTTTTGGTCCTAATAGGCGTTGATTGCGTAGTATATTGATCTTCCCCTGATCATACCAAGCAGGGGAAATTATAATCCGCCGATTTCAAAAGTCAAAACTAGGATTTGCATGCTGGAAAAGAAACAGAACATATGGTTTGCCATACGATGGTTTTTCATGATCCTGGCCTTTTTGGCAGGGACGGGTGATCCAGTGTCTGGTTATGTGATCCCTGCATGGAAAATCGTGCAGATGATGCAGGAGAAGAATCGTCCTTTTCAGAATCTTCAGGTCTCCCGGCGAACCATGATCTTTGACCAGATCTTTCAGGGCGGAAAGATCGAAATTCAAGAGGTGTTTTATTACGACTCGATGAACGGGTTTCGCGCTGAAATGAAGCTGCCGTCTGGGGAGAAGATTTTCGTTGACGACGGCCAGTCCACCATCACAGTTTTGAACAACAGGATCATAGCAGAAGGCACTTCCCATGGATCTCTCCTTCAGCTCTTTTTTTCGAGGCGGACGCCGGATGAGATCCATCAGGCACTTAAGCGGGTGGGCATAAACTCCTCCATCGTTTCCCTGGGACGCTTGTCTGGCCGCGTGGTAATTATCATTGGCGCCATGTCCGGGGATTTAGGCCAGCCCCAGCTCTGGGTGGACAAGGAGCGGCTCCTCCCCCTGCGTATTATTGGTCCGGATCACCTTTACAGGAACGGCTCTTTTGTCGTCCAGGACTTTTCCGATCACTTTCAGGTGGATGGCTTTTTATGGTTCCCCAGGATCTTCCGGAATTTTTCTGGAAATACTTTGGTGAGGATATCCTCGGTGCTCCAGGCCCGCATCAATACATCCATGCTCCCAGAACAGTTCAGCATCGCTCACATCATGGCTACTATCCCTTATGCTGAACCAGAAGCCTTGAAGAATTCATCCTTATCATCGGATTTCCGATTTTCCAGCCCTGAACCTCTGGACGAGGATTCAGTTGATGCGGATAAACTTTTAAATGATTTCCAGAATATCCTGAAACAAACCAGGGAATACATCACCCCCTCACCATGAACAAGTCCCCCTCATCCTGCTGTGCCTCAAATGGCTGCGGCAAAGATTCAATGGGAGATGCCCGGGAAGGAGAATTTGTTGAAATAGCGGTTTGTCTCCCGGTGGAAGGCACTTTTCACTATCGGCTGCCGTCCAATTTGCAAGGTGCTATCGGGCCCGGATGGCGAGTCCTGGTTCCCTTTGGCAAGCGTGTGGTCACGGGTTGCATCCTTTCCTTTTGCCATGAGCCCCGGTGCGAGGAACTTCGCGATGTTCTTACACCTCTGGATGATATGCCCCTCGTCCCTCCCACCCTGTTTCCTTTCTTTCGGTGGATTTCCCATTACTATATGTGCCCTCTGGGAGAGGTAATCCGAACCGCTCTCACCGGAGGAACCCAGGTGGCCAGCAGGCGGACTATTTACCCCACCGATGAGGGACTGGCCTGCCTGGAAAGTCAAAACCTTGGCGGGCGCCGTAAAATGGTTATGCTTGAACTGGAGCGCCTGGGTGAAGTCCCGCTGAAAACACTGGCCCGTCACATTGGCCAGGGACCGGGTCTGTCCAGTCTGGTTAGTGCCATGGAACGCGAGGGTCTCTTGCGGATTGAGACCAGCGTTCGGCCCCCAGGGACAAGGCCGCGCAGGTACAGAGCTCTCCGGTTCATCCATTGGCCGACAGCGGAAAATCTTCCATTGACGCTCCGGCAAACACAGGTTCTTTCATATATCCGCGATAAGTACATAGTTTCTTTCAGAGAGTTGAGATCGGAAATGGCGGCTGGGGCTTCAATTTTGAAGCGCTTGGTGCAAGACGAACTGGTAAAGGAGGAATGGATCGAAGAATACCGACGGCCGCACGTGTACGACGGCTTCGATCAAGCTCCCCCCGCGGTCCTTACACCGCCTCAGGAGGCGGCAATCGAGGCCATTCAAGGTGCTCTGGAGAGCGGGGGCTTTGCGGCCTTCCTTCTCCATGGAGTCACAGGCTCGGGTAAAACTGAGGTATACATTCGGGCCGCCGCCCGATCGCTTAAGCAGAATCGGCAAATACTGGTGCTTGTGCCGGAGATCTCCCTCACGCCGCAGCTTGTGGGTAGATTCCGCGGCCGATTCGGCGAACGCGTGGCCGTACTGCACAGTGGCCTCACCCATGCGGAACGATACGACGAATGGCGACGCATAAGGAAAGGTGAGGCCTCCATGGTTATCGGAGCCCGATCTGCCATCTTTGCCCCGCTGGTAAAGCCGGGGCTTATTGTAGTGGATGAGGAGCACGACAGCTCCTTCAAGCAGGAAGAGAGGCTTCGCTACAACGCCAAGGACTTGGCCCTTGTCAGAGGTCAGATGGAGGGGGCCGTTGTCATTCTCGGCTCCGCCACACCTTCCATGGAATCCTTGGCCAACACACATAGAGAAAAGATGAATCGCATTGTGCTTCCCGAACGCATTGCTCACCGTCCTCTTCCCACTGTTACACTGGTGGACATGAGAGAGGAGCCGGTCAGGCCGGGAGAGCCCCGCATGCTTTCCAGGCTCCTGCAGGAGACCCTGGAACGGACGCTGGCCGAGGGGAACCAGGCCATGCTCTTTTTGAATCGGCGCGGATTCGCCCATTTTCTACTCTGCTTGGACTGCGGCCAGGCCTTGCAATGCCCCAATTGCAGTATAACACTGACCCATCATAAGGCCCCCGCAACTCTTCGCTGCCATTACTGCGGTTACAGCATTCCCGTTCCCGAGTTCTGCCCCAACTGCGCCAGCATCCGTCTGCACCCACTGGGCGTTGGAACACAACGAGTGGTTGAAGAAATTTCTAATTTCTTTCCCGGAGCCCGCATAGCACGCATGGATAAGGACACTACCCGTGGCCGGGGGTCCCACGGACGAATCCTCCAGCAACTGGCTATGGGCAAAGTGGATCTCCTGGTGGGCACCCAGATGATTGCCAAAGGTCATGATTTTCCAGGTGTGACACTGGTGGGCGTACTTATGGCCGATTTCTCATTGAACTTTCCGGATTTTCGCGCTGCTGAACGGACCTTCCAGATTCTCATCCAGGTCTCCGGCCGGGCCGGCCGGGGAGAGCGCCCGGGACAGGTGATCATCCAGACTTACAAGCCGGAACATTATTGCATCCAGGCCGCCCGTGATCACGACATCGACGGATTTTATCAGCAGGAATTTGCCTATAGAGAAGCCCTGGGATATCCCCCGGCCGGGCATCTGATCCTGCTGCGATTTTCCGGGATCGACCCGAAACGAGTTGAGGAAGCCTCTCACGGCGCAAAATTCCGGCTGGCAAGCTATGACAGGGTGCAGATCCTGGGCCCCGCCCCCGCGCCCCTGTCGCGCCTGAAGGGGAAATATCGCTGGCACCTTCTGCTCAAATCCCCTCAACGCAATCTCTTACGCAGGGTGGCACGTAAACTGGTGAGTGATCTTCCCCGCCGCGTCCCCTTCTCAGGGGTCCAATTGTCATTGGATGTTGACCCGCAGAATCTCATGTGAAGTGGAAGGTGAGTCAAATATTTTCAAATTAGATATGGAGCTTGTGGAAGCTCTAGATTTTTGATATAAGAAATCAATCAGAGTAGAGTTTTTGATGCATTTGAGTCGAGATGCCTTCTCGCGTTTATATTGTTGAGATTGCCAGAAAAAGCTCATGTAAATACATATTCTGATAGGGGGTGTATCGGATGCTCGCCCGCGTCCTGTCCGGGGCTGTGCTGGGGATCGATGCGTATCTGGTGGAAGTTGAGGTGGACATATCGCCTGGCCTTCCGGGGGTGTCCACCGTGGGGCTTCCCGAAGGGGCCGTTAAGGAGAGCCGCGACCGCGTGCGCAGCGCGTTGAAGAACGTGGGCTACCCATTTCCCAGCCGCAAGATCACCGTAAACCTGGCACCGGCGGACATCCGCAAGGAAGGCTCCGCTTTCGATCTCCCCATGGCTGTGGGGATTCTTGCAGCCAGTGGGGCACTGGATTCAGAGAGGCTTTGCGATTACTTGCTCCTGGGAGAACTAAGCCTGGACGGCCGCATCAAGCCGGTTCGAGGGTCGCTCTCCATGGCGCTGGAGACCCGGGCCAGGGGTCTTCGGGGAGTGATCCTGCCGCATGAAAACGCCCTGGAGGCCGGTGTGGTGACCGGGGTGGAGGTGCTGGCAGCGGATCACCTCACCAGGGTGCTTGAGTTTCTCAATGGCCGGATCGAGCTGGAGCCCGTCAGGGTGGACATCACACAGGCCATGGCCGAGAAGCGCAGCTACTCTGTGGACTTCAACGAGGTTCGGGGACAGCAGCACGTCAAGCGGGCTCTGGAGGTGGCTGCGGCCGGGGCTCACAATGTGCTGATGATCGGCCCGCCGGGTTCAGGCAAAACCATGCTGGCCCAGCGGCTGGCCACCATTTTACCCGAAATTTCCCTGGAAGAGGCCCTGGAGACAACCAAGATTTTCAGCGTGGCCGGACTGCTGCCCCCGGGCCATGCCCTGCTAGCCACGCGGCCCTTCCGTGCCCCCCATCACACCATATCCGACGCGGGCCTCATCGGCGGAGGAGCAGTCCCCCGGCCGGGCGAGGTGAGCCTGTCCCACAATGGAGTGCTTTTCCTGGATGAACTTCCCGAGTTCAAGAAAAACGCGCTGGAAGTGCTGCGCCAGCCTCTGGAGGATGGGCGGGTAACAATCTCAAGGGCGGCAGCCTCGCTGACGTTCCCGGCGCGCCTCATGCTGGTGGCGGCTATGAACCCATGCCCGTGCGGCTACCACGGTGACCCCCAGCACGAGTGCAGATGCACTCCAATGCAGATCCAGCGCTATCGCAGCAGGATATCTGGACCCCTGCTGGACCGCATAGACATACACGTGGAGGTGCCGGCAGTAAGCTACCGCGACCTCTCCAGGGAGGACGGCGGCGAGCTGTCGTCAGCCATCCGGGAGCGGATAGAGCTGGCTCGAAGGATTCAGAGACAGCGCTTCAAGGGGCGCAAAATCTACGCAAACGCACAGATGCGGCCAAAGATGATCGAGCGCTACTGCGCCATCCCTCCGGACGCACGACTGCTGCTGGAAATGGCCATTGACAAGCTGGGTTTCAGCGCCCGGGCCTATCACCGCGTCCTCAAGATCGCCCGGACCATCGCCGACCTGGAGGGAGCGGAAAATATCAGCGCCGCCCATGTTGGCGAGGCTATCCAGTACCGGAGCCTGGACAGGAGGGATATGCAGTGAGGGGTTTCAGATAGTCAGCAGATAATGTAGGGTGGGCTCCGCCCACCATTATCGTTCTTAATAATATCTGTCTTGTAAGCAATATTTTTGGTGTAATACTTCTCTTATATTATTCTTCACATAAAACAAGCGGGGCAACTGATCAGGGCACAAAAGATCATCTTGCTTCACGATGTTGGCACTGTTTTGGATACATTTTGTTGGCGTTAGGATTTCTATTATAGGTAATCGGCAATAATATTAAATAATTGTGATCCATCCATTGTCCTGTACCTGAGCTATCACTTGCCCGCCAGCCCACAGTTCACTTCATGTTTTGTTTAGCGGATGGCCCGGACAATTTATTTGTCCGGGCTGCGCAGCAGCAAGAGGAAATGGCAAGTCATAATTCTTAATGGATATCCACTCCTCTATTGATCACACCACTATGCCGGAGCAATCCTTTTGTTTGCTTTCCATCTGGATGATAAGTCGTTCCTGACACAACCGTTGGATCACCTCTGCGGCTCTATGATCACCTTAAGGGAATCCTGAGCTTTCTCAACCAGTTGGAACCCCAGGCCCGTCTCCGCTAGGCTCAGGCGATGGGTGATCATCTCCCCTACTTGAACTCTGCGGGTTCGGATCAATTCGAGGGCAGTTACGTGGTCAGCGGGGCTACCAGCGTAGGTGGTGGTGATGGACACGTCATTGCCCCAGATCACGTCATTGATGGAGAAGGGAATGGTCGCTCCCGGATCTGTGGGAGCAAATAACAGAATAGTCCCGCCTCGCTCCACGCACCGGAAGGATTGTTCAATGGCGGGCAGGGCGCCTGTGCATACGATGACAAGGTCGGCCAGCATCCCGCCGTTGGCCTCGCGCAGGCGGGCCGGCACATCCTCCTGAGCGTGAATGGCCGCATCGGCGCCGAAACGCCTAGCCGTCTGAAGCCTGTAATCATTGACGTCCGTGGCCACGATCCGCCTGGCACCCAGAGCCCTGGCGAGGTTGATGTGGAGAATGCCGGTGATGCCGCTTCCCATCACCAGCACGCTCTGCCCGGGCTTGAATCCCGCGTGCTGCTGGCCGCGCAAGACACAGGCCAGCGGCTCGGTGAAGGTGGCCTCCTCATCCGACACTTCATCGGGCACTAGGTAAACACCCCGGTCAACGTTGATGGCCGGCAGCCGGACATACTCGGAAAAACCTCCGGGATAGAAGGATGTTGAGCGAAGCGTGTCGCACACGGTGTGATGGCCATTGAGACAGTAATAGCATGTGTTGCATGGCACGTGGTGAGAGGCTGACAACCGATCGCCCACCCGGTAGCGGGTCACGCCGGGACCGACCTCGACGATTTCGCCTGCAATCTCATGACCCAGTACCCGGGGCGCCCTGGAAAGGCGATACCATTCCATTACGTCGCTGCCGCAGATTCCGCTGGCTGTTATCTTGACCAGCGCCTCACCACGCCCGATTGGTGGCATGGGCAGTTCCTCCAGTCGGATATCCCGGTTGTTATAGTACATAGCAACGCGCATGGCAGGCTTCAAATTCTGGATGCTCGCGGCGGAAAAGAATTACTTACTTCTTGATGCTCTGGTACAGGTCGTATGCCTGCTGCGGGGTGGCGTTGTCGTGCACCACCGCCCGGACAGCCTGGATCATTGCCAAAGGATGGTCTGATTGAAAGATGTTCCTTCCCATGTCAACTCCAACGGCACCCTCCTGCACGGCTTTGTATGAGAGCTCCAGCGCATCCCTCTCGTCGATCTTCTTACCTCCCGCTATGACCACCGGCACCGGGCAGCTCCTTACCACGCTCTCGAAATCCTCGCAGTAATATGTCTTGACGAAATGAGCGCCCAGTTCCCCCGCGATGCGGCATGCCAGGCCCAGATATCGCTCATCCCTGGCCATTTCCTTGCCCACGGCTGTGACCGCCAGAACTGGTATCCCATACTTTTCCCCAAGATCAACAAGCTCCGCCAGAGCTAGCAGTGTCTGTCTTTCGAACTCACCCCCCACGAAGATCGAGAGCGCCATTCCCGAGACGTTCAGGCGAACTGCATCCTCCACGGACGTGATTATTCCTTCATTGGACAGCTCCTTGAGAATGCTCGTCCCTCCCGAAACCCTAAGAACAATGGGGGGAGCGGTGGCGGGATCTATAGCGGTGCGCAGGACTCCCCTGGTGAGCATGAGCGAATCTGCATACGGGGTCAGGGGCTGGATGGTCTTTTGCGGTTCCTCCAGGCCAGAGGTGGGCCCGAGAAAATAGCCATGATCCACCGCCAGCATGACGGTTCTTCCTGATTTGGGCTGAATGATACGTGATAAGCGATTTTTCAACCCCCAGTCCATGATAGGCCTCCTGTTGATATCAATGCGAAAAAGCCTCCGGAAATTTCACACAGAGGCACGTTTTCAAGTGTCGCCAATGCGACCTGAAAAAACAATTAGTTGAACCTTAAGACGTGCCGAGCATAACGCCTGATTTAGTTGCCTAAATCGTCGCATCATGGTTGCATTCCCCAGAAAAATTCATGGTGATTTATAACAGAGGGAAAAAGCTGGTGTCAAGAGAATTTGCTAATGCGATAATTGACAATTGGAATCAGTTTTCTTAAAATTTATTTTGTGCAAGAGAGTCCATAAGATGAAATTTCTCGAAAAGGTTATTTCATAACTTCTTTCATATTCGTGGATTCAGGATTCTAAGAATTAATGGCCGTGAACAAAGCACTTATTTCTATTTGTTTTAAGCGTTGTACCGGTCATACCTTGAGGGGTGCGGGTTGAACAGGCAGGATCTGTTGCGTTCTATTCCCGGCGTGGACAATGTGCTGGGGTGGTCGGAGACCAAAGAGCTTTTTTCTTACCACCCCAGGATTCGGATCGTGCGCGCGGTGCGCGAGGTTCTGGATGAGTGTCGCAGGACCATTCAGAAAGCTCCCTACAACGCCCTGACCCAATGCCGGGTAGATTCTCATGAGATCTCACGCCGTGTGGCCCTCAAAGTCAGGGATCTGGCCATTCCTGGCCTGCGCCCGGTAATTAATGCCACGGGTGTGGTGATTCACACCAACCTTGGCCGCTCCCCGCTTGACGCGGAAATCCTGGAATTCACCGGTAAGGTTGCGGGGGGCTATTCCAATCTGGAGTACGACCTGGAGACGGGAAAGCGAGGCTCGCGGTATTTCCATGTGGCCCGGATAATCCGCCGAATCACCGGTGCCGAGGACGCCGTTGTGGTCAATAACAATGCCGCTGCCGTGCTGTTGTCCCTGAACAGTCTTGCCGAGGGCCGAGAGGTTGTGGTCTCCCGGGGCGAACTGGTGGAGATCGGCGGCTCATTTCGTATTCCCGATGTCATGGAACGCAGCGGCGCCCATCTGGTGGAGGTGGGAACCACAAACAAGACCCACATTGAGGACTACCAGCGGGCTATCACGGAGCGCACAGCCTTATTGCTGAAGGTTCACCAGAGCAATTTCCAGCAGGTGGGTTTCACTGCCAGCGTGGAGTTGGAAGAGCTTGTGGCGATGGGTAGACGTATGGGCATTAAGGTGATGAATGACCTGGGCAGTGGCAGCTTTGTGGATCTCTCCCGCTGGGGCCTCATGAAAGAGCCAACAGTACAGGAGGCCGTTCTAGCTGGGGCCGATGTGATCACATTCAGCGGCGACAAGTTGCTGGGCGGGCCCCAGGCCGGACTCATAGTGGGTAAAGCCGACGCCCTGGAGCGCATAGCACGTAATCCTCTGAATCGCGCCCTGAGGGTAGGGAAGCAGACGCTGGCCGCCCTTGAGTCTGTTCTCATGCGTTATGAGGAAGGACGCCCCGAGACCATTCCCACCATCCGGATGCTCATCACTCCACTTTCCGAACTGAAGCGCCGCGCCCGTCGCCTTCAGCGCCGGATCAGGGAAAGTTGCGGAGCGAAGGTGATCGCTGAGATTCGACAAGGCATTTCCCGGGTCGGTGGAGGCGCTCTTCCCTTGCAAGAGCTTTCTACCTGGGTTGTGGCGTTGAATGTCAAGGGGTCTACGGCATTGGCACTGGATTGCCGCCTGCGCCGCTCCTCCACACCCGTGGTGGCTCGCATAGCCGAAGATCGCGTATTACTCGATGTTCGTACCGTAGCCGATGCTGAAATCATCACATTGGCAAAAAGTGTGGCGGAGGCGGTGACGGACCTAACGGAAGCTGAGACATGAGGCAGGCATTGTAGGTGCTGAATAGAAAGGTAAGGGTTCCTTACCCTTTGGGATGATAGAAAAACGTTTTTGTTGAGGAGATTTCAATGTTATGTTTAATAAAGACAGTTCAAAGTACGAGGAGGTATAATGGGAAAGACTATAGCAGAGAAGATTATTTCCGAGCACAGCGGAAAGGACGTGCGCGCCGGTGATTATGCGCTGGTGAACCTTGACCTGGTTTACATGCCCGAAAGTTCTGCACCGCTGACCATCGACCTGCTGCGCCAGTTCGGCATGGACCGGGCGCAGCACCCCAAACGGACCGTTTTCATGCTGGATCACGGCTCCCCGCCGCCCCGCATGGAGATTGCCAACTGGCACAGCAAAGTCCGCGAGTTTGCGGAACAGGTGGGCGCCACAGTGCATGACGTGGGGGAGGGTATCCTCCACCAGGTGGCGGCGGAAAATTATATAGAGCCTGGCTGGATCGCCGTAGGGGGAGACTCCCATACATGCACGGAGGGGGCCCTTGGGGCTCTTGCAACGGGCATGGGCTCCACAGACATGGGGATTGCCATCGCTCTGGGAAAGACATGGATGCGGGTGCCCGAGACATTGAAGATCAGGGTTAGGGGAGAGATGCCGCGCGGTGTCTATCCCAAGGATCTCATCCTGCATATAATCGGCCTGATCACGGCCGACGGCGCCACCTACCGCGCCATGGAGTTTTGCGGCTCCACCATCGAGTCCATGGAGATGGAAGGGCGGCTCACCCTATGCAACATGGCCGTGGAGGCTGGCGCAAAGTTCGGAATCGTGGCCTCGGACGAGAAGACAAGGGAGTTTCTTCGGCTCAACGGCCGCGAGGGAGCATACCGTGAGGTTCGGCCCGATCCGGACGCTGTCTATGAGAAAACTTACGACATCGACGCCACCAGACTGACCCCCATGGTTGCTCATCCGCACGCAGTGGACAACGTCAAGCCCATCGAGGAAGTGGAAGGCACCCCTATCAACCAAGTCTTTCTGGGCTCCTGCACTAACGGCAGGACTGGAGACCTGCGCCTTGCGGCGCGGATACTGGCCGGGAAAAAGCGTCATCCCCGTACCAGGCTGGTGGTCATCCCCGCTTCCAGGAAGGTCTATCTTGAAGCCCTTAATGAGGGAATTATCAAGACCCTTGTGGAAGCCGGAGCCGCCGTGGACTCACCGGGCTGCGGACCCTGCGCTGGGATACATCTGGGTATCCTGGGGGACAACGAACGGTGCCTCTCCACCACAAACCGCAACTTTCACGGCCGAATGGGGAGCCCTTCGAGCTTTGTCTACCTGGCCTCTCCTGCTACCGCTGCTGCAACAGCCTTGCACGGGGAAATAACCGATCCCCGAAAGGTGCTGTAGCTCGAGGGAGGAGACGCCCCGCCCTTATCGAGAGCGAAATAATGGTGATGGCTCCTGAAATTTCGATGGAGCCTGAGTTTTGAATTGTAAAATTTCAATACATGAGTACGAGGTGTGACATGATTCTTAAGGGAAAAGCGTGGAAATTCGGCGATGGCATCAGCACCGACCACATCCAGCCTGGACGCTACTTTCACCTGCGCAGCAATCTACCCGAGCTGGCCAAACATGTCCTGGAGGGAGCCCGGGAGGATTTCCCCAACCGTTTTGCACCAGGAGACTTCGTGGTGGGAGGACGGAACTTCGGCATTGGATCCAGCCGTGAGCATGCCCCTACGATCATCAAGCTGGCGGGTCTCAGCGCCGTGTTGGCCAAGTCTTTTGCCCGCATCTTTTTCCGCAACGCCATCAATATAGGATTGCCTCTGGTCATTTGCGACACAGAGCAGATTGAGGAAGGCGATGAGCTGGAGGTAGACCTTGAGGCAGGTGTGGTGCGCAATAAATCCCGTGGATTGGAAATTCCATATTCGCCTCTCCCGATGGTAATGGTTCGCATTCTTAACGATGGCGGGCTCCTTCCCCACATCCAGAAGCATGGTGATTTCCAGATGGAATGATTTAAAATGGGAAGTGTGGTTGATTTTATGGAATCAATCAGGAAATAAGCAGGGCGTGATGCCCTGCTTATTTCAACAAAAGAATCATGAGATGGATGATTTAATCGTGGAAGGAATGATCAATGCGGTCTTTAGGGCGGAATGGAATCATCCTTTGTGTAAATCTAGATGCGTGCTTCATGAGCGAACCAGCGCTTGCACCAACTCTGAGATATCCGATATTTCTTCCATTTTTTTGACCATGCTCAGAGCGCGCTCCGCCCCCTCGGAGCCCAGGACGGGAGCGGCGCATTCACGGAACTTTTCGGCAAGCTCCTCCCAACGGGTGATGCCAGGGGACT